>NZ_PSRU01000029.1:0-31793 GCF_003000935.1 Escherichia sp. R1 | reverse complement strand
ACGGGCGGTGAACAGGTCTATATCCACGCGCAGAAGAACATGGATACGGAGGTGCTGAATAATCGGACGACGGATGTGAAGGCTGACCACACGGAGACCATTGGTAACGACCAGAAGATAACGGTGGTGAAGGGGCAGACGGTTCAGGTCGGGACCAGAAAAGAAGGGGGCCACGACCAGAGTATCACGGTGGCGAACGACCGGTGCATCACGGTACGTAATGACCAGACGCTGCAGGTGACGAATGACCGGACGGTGAGCGTGAGTAATGATGACGGCCTGTACGTCAGAAATGACCGTAAAGTGACGGTGGAAGGGAAGCAGGAGCATAAGACGACGGGGAACCATGTCAGCCTGGTGGAGGGAAAGCACAGCCTGGTGGTGAAGGGGGACCTGGCGAGGAAGGTGAGTGGCGCGCTGGGGATAAAGGTCGACGGGGATATCGTGCTGGAGAGCAGCAGCCGGATAAGCCTGAAGGTGGGTGGCTCGTTTGTGGTCATCCATTCAGGGGGCGTGGACATCGTCGGGCCGAAAATCAGTCTCAATAGCGGCGGTAGTCCGGGGACGCCGGTGCCGGCGCTGCAACCGGCGGTGCTGAAGACACTGGGGGATGAGAAGAGTGGTGATGGCAGTGATTCCGGAGAAGAAAATGAAGACTCTGGAGGGAACTGCGTGACCGGAAGTGGTGGTGATGATCGAGGTGACGATGAGGATGAACCTGAAAAATATACTCTCCAGTTCCATTTTACAGACGATGACGGGATACCGTATTCAGAAACCCGCTACATTGCCTTCTTTGAGGATGGCACGCAGACCCGCGGAGAAACGGATGAAGAGGGGTATACAGAGCGTTTTTTTGTATCTAGCAAACATGAAATTAAAGTGAAGTTGCTATTTGCGAATGATGATTTTCTCTCAATGGAAGGACACTATGGACGATAATAATCAAACTTCTGGACAACCAAAGCCAGAGCCAGAAGAATGTGTGAAAGAGCAAAAAATAACAGATCATTTTAAAATAATGATTGATAAGGCTCGTAAGGCGCAAAAGTTGGTTTTGATAAAAAGAGCAGATGATCTTTTGAGATGGGGAGCACAGGAGGAATATGATTTCAGTAAGATCTTTGGTGTTAAAGGAAATAAGGAGGTTAATATAAGAAAATATGGACATAATACAGGTAGGCGCATGAATGCTAGATTTCTTATGATGGATGGTGTGAGAAGATTAATGATTATAGCTAATGATTTAACAATGAGCAGTTTTATAAATTATACAGGTTGTAATGAATTTGCAGCATTCGTCAGCCCAAGTAAGGATATGCCCTATATAATTAACATAGGCGCAAAATTTGAGTATAGAGATGGCAAAAAAAATCCAGTAACGGGAAAGGATTCTCATGTTGCTACTTTATGTCATGAAATGTCTCATATTCAGTGGTATTATGGGAATAATAAAAAAGGTGGTATGTGGTCACAGGATTATACAACTACTGATAAATATTCAACGTGCAAAGAGGATGAAGTTTCATATGACGAACATATCCGTATTGCAACTAAACTGATCTCTAAACAAAAAGATCAAATATTTGAGAATGCATATAACATAGAAAGATATTTTGAAATAAGATTAATTGAAAGTGAGATAGACTCGATTGATGATGAAATATTAAGCAATTCAGTTAAGAAAAAAATAGCGGAATTAGAAAAAGCACTTCTCCATTAACTAATAAGTCGAGAAATACATTAATGCTGCAAGCTATAAAAAAAATCATAATAATGACAATCGTAAATATTATATTTTTCTATTCCTTTCAATCGACTGCGGATGAAATGGTTTTAATAAAAAAATACGGGTTTGGGCTTGAGAGAGATATCAAAGGAAGGCCATTAATTTATCCTATCGAAAATTATGATGAGTGTAAGAAAAAATGCAATCATATGAATTATATAGCGGATGTCAATGCTCAATTAGCTATGAGTAAAAAAAATAACAGGATTTTTGCTAACATAACCTTTACTAACAATAGCTCTACCACGTATTTTTTTTCTAAACATTATCTACCTATGAAAGTAAAAGATGGAAAAGGAGATGAATATGATGCGATATGCAAAAAACCATTCAGAATCAACTCTGGGAATATCACGTTGGACTACTTAGGTGGTTCATGTCCTTTTGAAATTAATACGAATCCTGAACGGTGGAATACTATTAAACCAGGTCGTAGTTTTTTGTTGAGTATAACCTTAAATGATATGTATGCCTTTATACCAGGAGATAATTATTATTTTATAAAATCATCTGGCTATAAATTTGTTAATGACAAGTGGTTTACACTCAAATCAATCAATAATATTTTTCTTTATTTTTTAAGTTTAAAAATTAATTGTGCTGATGATTTTTTTGATATTAATAATTTTACTACATGTAATAATTTGTTATTAGATGAAAAAAAACACTTTTTTATTAATCAGTTATGGGCAATTGAGGATGAAAAAAATTCTATTTACGTCACCCCTGATGAAATTTCTATAAGTATAGACGGCGATAACTTAAAGTTGCCATATTAGGAATATGGGAAAGAACACGGTGCGCCGCTTTTTTGCACTAAATAATTTACATTTTATGTTCAATAATTGATACTAACATGTTGGATATTAAAGGTGAAATTATCACAACTGATGCGATGGGTTGCCAGAAAGATATTGCAGAGAAGATACAAAAACAGGGAGGTAATTATTTATTTGCTGTAAAAGGACATAAGGAGCGGATTAATAAAGCCTTTGAGTGAAACTTCCGCTGAAAATTCAGGTTAACCGCGTTCCATGCAAACAATTTTCAAATATTCATCAATAAATAAGGAGTTCCATGTTTATACGACCAGTCAAACCTTCAGATGTTGAACCATTAATGGATATGCTGCTTGACAGGGATCAATTTGATCAAGATGGCCTTCATCATGTACAAAAAACACTAACACATTATTTCTCAGGTCAATCTGCCGATTTATGGTTTAGTGCAGAACACTTGGGACTGGCAGGGATTGCCTACTGTGCTTCTGAAATGATGACAAATGATGTCTGAAATTTATTAATGCTCTGGATCAGTCCTTCCCATCAGCGCCAGGGAGTGAGACATCTGCTGATTAACGAAATAGAAAAGAGCTCACAATTAAACAGGCAAGACTACTATTAGTAGAGACCGCCAGCCATATCGATTTTAGTGCCGCCCGCGCATTTTATACAAAACAGGGCTTTATCAATGAGGCGATAATACGCAATTACTATGATGTTGGTGAGGATAAATTAATCTTCACTAAAAATATGCAATCGTGAGATAAAATATGCTTTAACTCATATGGAAACATTGCTTAAACAACTTGGTTGCTGCATATGATTCTTTAGCCCGCGGTAACTCGCTTACCACTGGTAACAAACGTGCCAGCACCTAAATGATGCAACGTATTGAGCTTATCATCATCAAACTGCCAGCGGCCTTCGACAAATACCCGTGCGTCTGCCGCTGCTGATACCACTTCGCCAAATAGCGTATCGTATTTTTCTTGCGCGGAAGTTGCAGGTAGCAGGCGACACTCCATCCACGCCAGACATTTTTCCTCGACCAGCGGCAAACCAAGCACCGGGCCTCTCACTACCGGAATGCCGTAGCAATTAAATTTATCTTCTTCACGACCCGACACACTTCCCACCGCCCACGTCCAGTTAGTCGCCGCAACGCCCGGGATAACGATGCCAAACTTACCGTTACGTTCAATCAACTCCCTGGTCCATGTCGATTTATCTACCACAATCGCCACGCGTGGCGGTTCAAACTCTACGGGCATCGACCAGGCTGCTGCCATAATGTTACGCCGCTGGGATTGCTCATCGAAACTGGTGATCATGACAGTTGGGCCATGATTTAACAGACGGCTGGCATGGTGTAATTCGACGGGAATGAATTGGCTCACGATATCGCCTCGCTATGAAGGGTGTTTTAAAAGCGTAGCTCGTAACGCAATAAGTAACGAAATTAACGGGATTGGCGATTTGCGAACGTGATGCATGTCCGCGATCGCACAAAATAGCCAGTGCGGCGTCTATTCCAGGTTATAAGTTGAGAAAACCACTAAGGGAAACGCCTGATGACGCCCATTCTGAATCATTATTTTGCCCGTATTAACTGGTTGGGAGCTGCTGCGGCCAATATTGATACGCTGCGTGCATTGCACCTGAAACACAATTGCACCATTCCGTTTGAAAATCTCGACGTTTTGCTGCCGAGGGAAATACAGCTTGATGATCAATCGCTGGAAGATAAACTGGTGATAGCCCGTCGTGGCGGTTACTGTTTTGAGCAGAATGGCGTGTTTGAGCGGGTGTTACGCGAGCTGGGGTTTAACGTTCGCAGCTTGTTAGGTCGCGTAGTGTTATCAAATCCGCCAGCATTACCGCCGCGCACCCATCGTTTGCTGTTGGTGGAACTGGAAGGGGAAAAATGGATTGCTGATGTCGGTTTCGGTGGGCAGACGCTAACCGCGCCGATTCGTTTAATGCCGGATATCATGCAAACCACACCACACGGAGAGTATCGGTTGTTGCAAGAGGGTGATGATTGGGTATTGCAGTTTAATCATCATCAGCACTGGCAGTCGATGTACCGTTTTGATCTCTGCGAGCAGCAACAAAGCGATTATGTGATGGGCAATTTCTGGTCGGCGCACTGGCCGCAGTCGCATTTTCGCCATCATTTGCTGATGTGTCGCCATTTGCCGGACGGTGGCAAGCTAACGCTGACCAATTTTCATTTTACCCATTATGAAAATGGGCACGCAGTTGAGCAGCGAAATCTACCAGATGTGGCGTCGTTATATGCAGTGATGCAGGAACAGTTTGGTCTGGGCGTAGATGATGCGAAACATGGCTTTACTGTGGATGAGTTAGCGCTGGTGATGGCGGCGTTTGATACGCACCCGGAGGCGGGAAAATAATTTATGTCAGGTTGCCGGATGTGGCGTAAACGCCTTATCCGGCCTACATTAGTCCGGTTGTAGGCCTGATAAGCGAAGCGCATCAGGCAACGGCATCAAAAATCAATGGCCCATTCAGCATGGAATAGAATCACCGCCGTGCCGGAAATGGTAACTTTCTCCGGTTGGTTATCTCGAATTGTCACCGTCACATCAATTACACCATCACGCCCTAATGCGCGCCCCTGATGGCCTTTAACACGCAACACGTTGCCATCGTGGGGCAATACGTTGTGATGTACTAACCATGCACCCATCGGGCCATTGGCATTGCCAGTCACCGGATCTTCCACAATACCAATCGCAGGCGAGAACATGCGACCGTCGGTTTCGCTTTTGCCTGGGCGGATCTGGAACGGGAAGAAACCATTGCAGCCAATCTGTTTGCTGATAGCGGTCAGCGCAGCAAGATCAGGCGAAAGGGCGTCGATATCCACTTCCGGCTTCAGTGGGATCATCACTTTTGAGTGTCCTGTTGTTGCCACCTGAATTGGCAAGCCTGGCAGAATATTGTCCTCAGTGAGATGAAGCGCGTTGATAATCGCTGCACGTGTTTCACCTTCCAGCGGTGGCTCAAAGCCTGGAGTACCTTGTTCCAGCGAAATACGATAATCATCATTTTGCTTTTCTATAGTCACACGATGTTTTCCTGCCAGCGATGTTTGCCAGACCGTGCAATTTCCTAAACCTAACACCTTTGCACGTACATAGTGCGCAGCTACTGTCGCGTGACCACAAATCGGAACTTCAACCGTTGGCGTAAAGTAGCGGATGCGCACATCGCTGTCGTCGCTGTGCAGCAGAAAAGCAGTTTCCGAATGACCTAACTCGCGGGCGATAAGCTGCATTTGCGCTTCACTGAGATTATCGGCGGGGAAAACAACACCGGCAGAATTGCCGCGAAATGGTTGAGAGGTAAAAGCATCGACGTGGTAAACCTGCGGTTTCATTAATGTTCTCCTGTGGCTGGAGAACTATCATAGCCTGCAAGTGGCCGGAGAGCGAAGGGCTATCCGGCCCGCGTGAGAATTAACGCCGCGAACGCACAATCTGATACCGACGAGTAAAGTACTCAAACGGCGCGCTCCAGACATGCACCAGTCGGGTGAACGGGAAGAGCAGGAAGATGGTCATTCCAAGCACCAGATGAACGCGAAATATAAAGGCGACACCATCAAGATGCGTAGATGCACCGCCCTGGAAAGTGACAATGCTTTGCGCCCAGCCCACCAGCTTCATCATTTCACTGCCGTCCGGATGTTGTGCTGAAAAAGGAATGGTGGTTAACCCAAGAATGCACTGAATTAACAAAATGGCGAGGATCAGGATATCCGCACCAGAAGACGTCACCCTGATACGCGGATTTGTTAAACGACGCACCAGTAGCCCCGCACCGCCAATCAGCGTCAATACCCCGCATATTCCGCCGAGGATCATCGCCATCTGCTGTTTTACCGCCACCGGCAGAAACCACGCGTACATCCAGTGCGGCGTTAACATGCCGAACAGATGACCGAAGAAGATCCCCAGAATGCCGATATGGAACAAGTTCGACCATAGCACCATCCCGCGTTTATCCAGCATCTGGCTGGAGGCGGCACGCCAGGTATACTGCCCGTAATCGTAGCGCAGCCAGCTTCCAAGGATAAAAACCGTGCCACACAAGTACGGGTAGATATCGTAAAAAAAGACGTTCAGATACTGAATCATTTCCCACCTCCCGCACTGATGTCGACATACTGCGGCGCGACATCCTGGCTAAAGCGTCGCTGATATTGATTAAGCGGCGAGCTGTCACACGCCGTGGCGTTATCTTCAATAAACTTCACCTGTTCTTCTTCCCACACCGCATCCAGCGCCTGGCGGGTGTCGTCACGCTCTTCACTGCGAATCTGTTTTGTGACACTGTCACTTGACAGAGGGCTTCCTGCCAGTTGCAACAGGGCGTCAAATAACGCGTACCACGGTGCCTCGCGTTGTTTTAAGCGTCCGCCAAGCAGGGCGAGGATCGGCGCAACGTTGAGTAATCCTTCTTTCGCCTGATCGTCCGGAAGTACGCTTAAATACTCCAGATACAGCGGTAGATAATCGGGCAGTTCCCTACAATTCAGTTGCAGACCGACCTTTTCATACTCCGCCAGCAGGTCCACCATTGCCTGGCCGCGATCGCGGGACTCGGCATGAACATGTTCGAACAGCAGCAGCGATGTGGTACGTCCACGGTCAAACACTTCGCACCATTCGGCCTGTTTATCCAGCAGCGGCGCGTTAAGCAGGTTGCGGGTAAAATCCGTAAGAATCGGTGCGTCGCGGCGGATCAACGCCAGCGCGTCCTCCTTGCATTCCCATAACAGCTCGTCCGGATACTCCATCAACAAGCCGATCACTTTGAGGATCTGCATTATTCGCCCTCCGCTTTGTCGCGCACTTCGGTGATGTTGATGGCATCGATACGGCTACTGTTGAACAGGTTGAATTTGCTGTCCGAACCGTGGCAACCGTCGCCAAAGGTAAAACCGCAGCCGTTGCGTTCTGCGAAGGCATCGCCCGCCATTTCCCGATGGCTTGTCGGGATGACGAAACGATCTTCATAGTTGGCAATGGCGAGGTAACGATACATCTCTTCGACCTGGGCGACGCTCAGACCTACTTCGTCGATGGCACGAGTATCAGTAACGCCTTCCACGGTTTGTGAACGCATATAGTGGCGCATCGCCATCATCCGTTTCAGCGCCCGCAGTACCGGACCGGTATCACCGGCACTCAACATATTGGCGAGATATTGCACCGGAATACGCAGGCTTTCGATGGCGGGCAGCACGCCTTCGCTTTTCGGCAAACCTCCCGCATCAGCGTAGGACTGAATCGGTGACAGCGGAGGAACGTACCAGACCATCGGCAGGGTGCGATATTCAGGGTGCAGCGGTAGCGCCAGTTTCCAGTCCATCGCCATTTTGTAGACAGGCGAACGCTGGGCAGCGTCAATCACGTTTTGTGGAATACCTTGTTTCAGGGCTTCCTCGATCACTGAGGGATCGTGTGGATCGAGGAACACTTCGCACTGGCGCTCATAGAGGTCAACTTCGCGCTCGGTGCTTGCCGCTTCCTCAATGCGGTCGGCGTCGTAAAGCAGCACGCCCAGATACCGGATGCGACCCACGCAGGTTTCTGAGCACACGGTGGGTTGGCCTGACTCAATTCGTGGGTAACAGAAGATACATTTTTCTGACTTGCCGCTTTTCCAGTTGAAGTAGATTTTTTTGTACGGACAACCGCTAATGCACAAACGCCAGCCACGGCATTTATCCTGATCGATCAGCACAATGCCGTCTTCTTCGCGTTTGTAGATAGCGCCGCTGGGGCAGGTCGCTACACAACTGGGGTTAAGGCAGTGTTCGCACAAGCGCGGCAGGTACATCATGAAGGTGTTTTCAAACTGCCCGTACATCTCCTTTTGCATGGCCTCGAAGTTGCGGTCGCGGGCTCGTTTTTCAAATTCGCCGCCCAGCAGTTCTTCCCAGTTTGGGCCCCAGATCACTTTGTCCATCCGTTTGCCGTCAATCAGTGAACGCGGACGGGCGGTGGGAATATGTTTGCCTTCCGGCGCGCTATGCAAATGTTCGTAGTCGAAGGTGAAAGGTTCGTAGTAATCGTCAATCTGCGGCACTACCGGGTTGGCGAAAATTTTGGTAATCACGCCCATTTTGCTGCCCAGACGCGGGCGTATCTTGCCATTCACATCACGCACCCAGCCGCCTTGCCACTCATCCTGATCTTCCCAGTTTTTCGGGTAACCAATGCCCGGTTTGGTTTCGACGTTGTTAAACCATGCGTACTCCATGCCTTCGCGTCCGGTCCAGACGTTTTTACAGGTCACCGAACAGGTATGGCAGCCGATACATTTATCGAGGTTAAGCACCATGCCGACTTGCGAACGTATTTTCATTTTTTCGCCTCCTGAACCTGATCGCGACCTTCATCATCCAGCCAGTTAACGTTCTTCATCTTGCGGATCATGATGAATTCGTCGCGGTTAGAGCCGACAGTGCCGTAGTAGTTAAAGCCCCAGGCCAGCTGCGCGTAACCGCCAATCATATGCGTTGGTTTCGGACAAACGCGGGTGACCGAGTTATGAATGCCGCTGCGCATGCCAGTTACTTCCGAACCAGGAATATTCATAATGCGTTCCTGGGCGTGATACATCATGGTCATGCCCGGCGGTACACGTTGGCTGACCACCGCGCGGGCAGTCAGCGCGCCGTTGGCGTTAAATACTTCCACCCAGTCGTTATCGACAATGGTCAGTTCTCGGGCATCGGTTTCGCTGATCCAGACAATCGGTCCACCGCGAGAGAGCGTCAGCATTAGCAGGTTTTCACTGTAGGTTGAGTGAATGCCCCATTTCTGGTGCGGCGTCAGGAAGTTAAGTGCTTTTTCCGGGAAGCCGTTTGGCGGTATCTGGCGCATTTCACTGACGCTACGGGTGTCGATAGGCGGGCGATAAGCCACCAGACTTTCACCAAAAGCACGCATCCACGGATGATCCTGATAGAGTTGCTGGCGTCCCGACAGCGTGCGCCACGGAATTAACTCATGAACGTTGGTGTATCCCGCGTTATAGGAAACGTGATCGCTTTCCAGACCAGACCATGTGGGGCTGGAGATAATTTTACGCGGCTGCGCCTGAATATCGCGAAAGCGAATCTTCTCGTCCTCTTTGTGCAGCGCCAGATGGGTATGTTCGCGTCCGGTGATCTCGCCCAGCGCCTGCCACGCTTTGACTGCAACATGGCCGTTGGTTTCCGGTGCCAGCGCCAGAATCACTTCTGATGCGTCAATCGCGGTATCAATCAGCGGACGCCCCTGTGCCGGGCCATCACGCTTGGTGTAATTAAGTTTACCGAGGAAATCAATTTCATCCTGGGTATTCCACGAAATCCCTTTACCGCCGTTGCCAAGTTTGTCCATCAATGGCCCGAGCGAGGTAAAGCGTTCATAGGTAGCAGGGTAGTCGCGCTCCACCGCCACAATATTCGGCGCGGTTTTGCCTGGAATCAGATCGCATTCGCCTTTGCGCCAGTCGAGCACTTCACACGGCTGTGAAAGCTCTGCCGGGGAGTCATGCAGCAGTGGTTGTAATACCACGTCGGTTTCTTTGCCGAGATGCCCTATGCACACTTGCGAAAAGGCTTTAGCGATACCTTTGTAGATTTCCCAGTCGCTGCGTGATTCCCAGGCCGGATCGACCGCCGCAGAAAGCGGATGAATAAACGGATGCATATCCGAGGTATTCATATCGTCTTTTTCGTACCAGGTGGCGGTGGGCAGAACGATATCGGAGAACAGGCAGGTACTGGACATACGGAAGTCGAGCGTCACCAGCAGGTCGAGCTTGCCTTCAATCGCCGCAGTTTGCCACTCGACTTCTTCTGGTTTGATCCCGTCGCTGGCACCGAGTTCCTGACCCTGAATCCCACTTTCGGTTCCCAGCAGATACTTCTGCATATACTCGTGGCCTTTGCCGGAGGAGCCAAGCAGGTTAGAACGCCAGACAAACAAATTACGCGGATGATTGCTGCCGCTATCTGGTTGTTCGCAGGCCATACGTAAATCGCCCGATTTCAGCGCCTGGGCGGTAAATTCTGTGGGAGATAATCCGGCATTGTCGGCTTCAGCTTTAATCCCGAGCGGATTACGCCCCAACTGCGGCGCAGAAGGTAGCCAGCCCATACGTTCGGCGCGAACGTTGAAATCAATCAGGTGACCGCTGTATTTACTGGCATCGGCGAGCGGTGAGAGCAATTCCTGCGCGGTGACTTTTTCATAGCGCCACTGGCTGGAGTGATTGTAGAAAAACGAGGTGCTGTTCATCTGGCGCGGTGGTCGGTTCCAGTCGAGCGCAAAGGCCAGAGGCAGCCAGCCGGTTTGCGGGCGCAGTTTTTCCTGACCGACATAGTGTGCCCAGCCGCCACCGCTTTGCCCGACACAACCGCAGAAGATCAGCATATTGATCATCCCGCGGTAGTTCATGTCCATGTGATACCAGTGGTTAACACCTGCGCCGAGAATAATCATCGAGCGCCCATGCGTTTTATGGGCGGTATCGGCAAATTCACGGGCGATGGTTTCAATATACTGGCGCGGAACGCCGGTAATTTGCTCGCCCCAGGCAGGGGTATAAGGTTTGATTTCAGCGTAATCTTTCGCGCTGTTTTCATCTTCCAGCCCGCGATCGAGGCCGTAATTCGCCAGTACCAAATCATAAACGCTGACCACCGGACAGGTGCTACCATCGGCTAATGTCAGGTTTTTAACGGGCAATTGGCGCACCAGGACAGGATTGTGTTTTACGCTGCGAAAATGTGGATTTTCAATGCCGCCAAAGTAGGGGAAGGCCACGCCTGCGACGGTGTCGTGTTGACCGAGCAGGGTTAACGACAATTCGGTTTCCGTACCGGCGGCAATGGATTCCAGGTTCCATTTGCCTTTTTCTCCCCAGCGAAAACCAATCGAACCGTTCGGCACCACCAGTTCACCTGCGGTATTAACTGCCACGGTTTTCCACTGCGGATTATTGCTTTCGCCCAGTCCATCCACCAGGTCAGATGCGCGGACCATGCGCCCGGGAACGTAGCTGCCATCGTCGCGAGGTTCCAGCATTACCAGCATCGGCATGTCGCTGTAGCGGCGGCAGTAGTTGATAAAATAATCGCTGGGATTATCGAGATGAAACTCTTTTAAAATGACATGGCCCATTGCCATTGCCAGGGCACTATCAGTGCCTTGTTTCGGTGCCAGCCACTGGTCGCACAATTTGGCCACTTCAGAGTAGTCAGGGGTAATGGCGATGGTTTTAGTGCCTTTGTAGCGTACTTCGGTAAAGAAATGGGCGTCCGGCGTACGTGTCTGCGGTACGTTAGACCCCCAGGCGATGATGTAACTGGAGTTATACCAGTCGGCAGATTCCGGTACGTCGGTTTGCTCGCCCCAGGTCATCGGCGAGGCGGGCGGCAGGTCGCAATACCAGTCGTAGAAGCTTAAACAGGTGCCACCTAACAGCGACAGATAGCGTGTTCCGGCGGCGTAAGAAATCATCGACATCGCCGGAATCGGTGAGAATCCGGCAACGCGATCCGGGCCGTAAGTTTTGATGGTCCAGACGTTAGCAGCGGCAATCAGCTGATTTAGCTCCTGCCAGTTGGAGCGGATAAAGCCACCGCGTCCACGCACTTGTTTGTAGCTCAGGCACTTTTGCGGATCGTTCATAATCGATGCCCACGCCAGTACCGGATCGCTGTGTTGCTTGAGGGCTTCGCGCCACAGTTCAATCAGTCGTTTACGAATGAGCGGGTATTTCAGGCGGTTAGCGCTGTAGAGATACCAGGAGTAACTTGCGCCACGCGGGCAGCCGCGAGGTTCATGATTTGGCAGGTCAGGGCGAGTGCGCGGGTAGTCGGTCTGTTGGATTTCCCAGGTCACCAGACCATTTTTAACGTAGATTTTCCAGCTACAGGAGCCTGTACAGTTAACACCGTGGGTGGAACGCACGATTTTGTCGAACTGCCAACGCTGGCGATAGCTGTCCTCCCAGTCGCGGTTGCTATGCATCACCTGTCCGTGACCATCGGCAAAGGTTTCGCCCTTTTGTTTGAAGTAGCGAAAGCGATCCAAAAGTTTACTCATGACATAACTCCTGCTCCAGGAATGAATTGGGATCTGATGCCTTGTCGGATGCGACACGGTTGTAGCCTGATAAGACGTGTCAGGCATCGATCTCTTATTTTTGGCTGAACTTCCGCCGACCATAAACCAGCCAGGTCAGTAGCACACAAACGATGTAGAAGATTAAAAACACTTTCATCGCGCCCACCGGAGAGCCGGTCATATTGAGCGACATGCCAAACGCCTGCGGAATAAAAAAGCCGCCCACTGCGCCAATGGCTGAGATAAAGCCCAGAGCGGCTGCCGTTTCGGTGACGGCTTCTCTTTGAGCTTGCTCATCACTACCGCCTTTCATCTTCACCCGATAAATTGTTATCTGGCGAAAGATGACGGCGATCATCTGGAAAGTAGAACCACTTCCCAGACCCGCGGTCAGAAACAGCCCCATAAATACGGCGTAAAATGCGATAAAATTACCGGAGCCTGTGCCCGGTAAGGTAAGGAACAGCAGGGCGCTGAAAATCGCCATAAAAATGAAGTTGATCAACGTCACCCGCACGCCGCCGAATTTATCGGAAATAGCACCACCAACCGATCGCGCGATGGCACCGATAAATGGGCCAAAGAACGCCAGGCGCAGAATATTCACATCCGGGAACTGGGTTTTTGCCAGCATGGCAAAACCCGCAGAAAAACCGATAAACGAACCGAAGGTGGCAAGATAAAGCAGGCTCAGCAGCCAGAGATGCAGGCGTTGTAAGACAGGGAGCTGGTCGGCAATTGAGGCGCGTGAACTGGCGATATCATTCATCCCTGACCAGGCGGCGATCGTGGCAATCGCCAGTAATGGCACCCAAATCCATGCGGCATTCGCCAGCGACATCACCGAACCGTCGGCCTGCGGTACGCCATTGACGCCGAGAAAGGCAAATACGGGTACAAAAATGACCAGCGGTGCAACCAGCTGCATCACACTTACACCTAAGTTTCCTAATCCGCCATTAATCCCAAGAGCGCTCCCTTGTTTGGCTTTTGGAAAGAAGAAACTGATATTGCCCATGCTCGAAGCAAAGTTCGCACCTGCAAAACCGCATAGCAAAGCGATAACGATAAATATCCCAAAAGGGGTATTCGGATTTTGCACGGCAATTCCGAGCCAGACGCAAGGAATAATCAGGATTGCAGTACTAAAAACCGTCCATCGGCGTCCACCGAATATAGGCACCATAAAGGAGTAGGGGACACGCAATAATGCGCCAGAAACGGAGGGTAATGCGGTTAATAAAAAGAGTTGATCGGTAGTGAAATTAAAACCGATTTTATTAAGATTAACAGTAACTGCGCTAAATAGCATCCAGACACAGAAGGCAAGAAGTAGGCAACTGACTGATATCCAGAGGTTTCTTCGTGCAATATGCTTTCCTTTATTTTCCCAGAAGGCCGGATTTTCTGGTTTCCAGTCGCGTAAAAGATAACGACTATTTTTCTCATTTTGCAGTGCCATATTGTTCCTCACATGCACACATTGGTAATGAAAAAAAGACAAAACAGGAGGTAAGGCGCAATAGCCAGTTATTAGAATTAAGGATGAATCAGGTGAAGTGCTGATTAGAAGAATAGATAAGAAAGCGTAACTGCGGGGGCAGAATGTGGATTAAACAGACAGATATGTGTTACTAAATGTAACTAAAATGACTTTCTGGTATTTGAAATTTATTTTTTAATATTGTCAGAATTTATCTGATTAACTGCCGGGCCGTAGACCCGACAATTATTTTAGCCACGACGTGTCGCCAGCCAGCAGAGCAGGGAACCGCCGCAGACCATTAGCGCGCCTTGCCAGAACGAGAACGACAGCGGGGCGCTGAGCAGCACGGCTGCAAGCGCTGAGGAAAGGACGGGCGTAAAATACGAACCTACCGCCATTATGGTGACGTTGCCATGTAATATACCGACATTCCATGCAGCATAAGCAAATCCTAAGGTAAATGCCGCAGAGATGAGTTTAATCATGACGGGCGTGCTAAATACCATTTCTGGTTGTGGCGTAAGAAAATAGTAAACCCACAGACTTGCTCCCGTTAGCAGGACAAAAACGGTAATTCCGTTAAATCCGCGTGCGTATTTATTCGTTACTGTGCAGTAGGCTGCCCAGATAAACGCCCCAATGAACGCCAGGAAATAACTCAATGGGCTGGTGGTGATATTATTAATAATTTGATCATAATGTAACCCATTGTCACCGCCTAACACCCAGCAGACGCCGACCAGGGCTAATAATAATCCTGGTACAATCAGCCAGTTGGTTTTCTGACCATTAAACAGAATGGCAAAGAGAATTGTCAGGCTGGGCCATAGATAGTTCACCATCCCCACTTCAATCGCCTGATGACGGGTCGCCGCATACCCTAAGGAAAGCGCCAGACAGATTTCATAGCTGACGAATAACAGACTCCCGGCGAGTAAATAGCCTTTCGGGATCTGTCGAATACGCGGAAATCCAACCGTGAAGATTAACAGCAGCCCGCTTAATGAATAGATAGCAGCTGCGCCGCCGACCGGGCCGAGTCCCTCACTGACACCGCGAATCAATCCTACCATCGTGCTCCACAGGACGATCGCTATTAGCCCTATGAGCGTTGCTTTTTGTCGTGTCATGCTCGCTGTTTTGTCTCTCTTGCCGTTAAAAATTAAGCTGAATTTTATAGCATTTTTTTAACTGCCCTGTCAGGCAGTGGGGCGTTTTTCTACCGCTATTGAGGTAGGTCAATTTGCGCAGGCGGATTATTTTGTGGCAAACACGTGTTCTTTTTGATTTCGCGCAAAAAGATTCAGAATTTTACTGTTAGTTTCCTCGCGCAGTAATACCCCTGAAAAAAGAGGAAAGCAATGGACGTCAGTCGCAGACAATTTTTTAAAATCTGCGCGGGCGGTATGGCGGGAACAACAGTAGCAGCATTGGGCTTTGCCCCGAAGCAAGCACTGGCTCAGGCGCGAAACTACAAATTATTACGCGCGAAAGAGATCCGTAACACCTGCACATACTGTTCCGTAGGTTGCGGGCTATTGATGTATAGCCTGGGTGATGGCGCGAAAAACGCCAGAGAAGCGATTTATCACATTGAAGGTGACCCGGATCATCCGGTAAGCCGTGGTGCGCTGTGCCCGAAAGGGGCCGGTTTGCTGGATTACGTCAACAGCGAAAACCGTCTGCGCTACCCGGAATATCGTGCGCCAGGTTCTGACAAATGGCAGCGCATTAGCTGGGAAGAAGCATTCTCCCGTATTGCGAAGCTGATGAAAGCCGACCGTGACGCTAACTTTATTGAAAAGAACGAGCAGGGCGTAACGGTAAACCGTTGGCTTTCTACCGGTATGCTGTGTGCTTCCGGTGCCAGCAACGAAACCGGGATGCTGACTCAAAAATTTGCCCGCTCCCTCGGGATGCTGGCGGTAGACAACCAGGCGCGCGTCTGACACGGACCAACGGTAGCAAGTCTTGCTCCAACATTTGGTCGCGGTGCGATGACCAACCACTGGGTGGATATCAAAAACGCTAACGTCGTAATGGTGATGGGCGGTAACGCTGCTGAAGCGCATCCCGTCGGTTTCCGCTGGGCGATGGAAGCGAAAAACAACAACGATGCAACCTTGATCGTTGTCGATCCCCGTTTTACGCGTACCGCTTCTGTGGCGGATATTTACGCACCTATTCGTTCCGGTACGGACATTACGTTCCTGTCTGGCGTTTTGCGCTACCTGATCGAAAACAACAAAATCAACGCCGAATACGTTAAGCATTACACCAACGCCAGCCTGCTGGTGCGTGATGATTTTGCTTTCGAAGACGGTCTGTTCAGCGGCTACGACGCTGAAAAACGTCAATACGATAAGTCGTCCTGGAACTATCAGTTCGATGAAAACGGCTATGCGAAACGCGATGACACGCTGACTCATCCGCGCTGTGTATGGAATCTGCTGAAAGCGCACGTTTCCCGCTACACGCCGGACGTAGTAGAAAACATTTGCGGTACGCCAAAAGCCGACTTCCTGAAAGTGTGTGAAGTGCTGGCCTCCACCAGCGCACCGGATCGCACAACCACCTTCCTGTACGCGCTGGGCTGGACGCAGCACACCGTGGGTGCGCAGAACATCCGTACGATGGCGATGATCCAGTTGCTGCTCGGTAACATGGGTATGGCCGGTGGCGGCGTGAACGCATTGCGTGGTCACTCCAACATTCAGGGCCTGACTGACTTAGGCCTGCTCTCTACCAGCCTGCCAGGTTATCTGACGCTACCGTCAGAAAAACAGGTTGATTTGCAGTCGTATCTGGAAGCGAATACGCCGAAAGCGACGCTGGCTGATCAGGTGAACTACTGGAGCAACTATCCGAAGTTCTTCGTTAGCCTGATGAAATCTTTCTACGGCGATGCCGCGCAGAAAGAGAACAACTGGGGCTACGACTGGCTGCCGAAGTGGGACCAGACCTACGACGTCATCAAGTATTTCAACATGATGGACGAAGGCAAAGTCACCGGTTATTTCTGCCAGGGCTTTAACCCGGTTGCGTCCTTCCCGGACAAAAACAAAGTGGTGAGCTGCCTGAGCAAACTGAAGTACATGGTGGTTATCGATCCGCTGGTGACTGAAACCTCTACCTTCTGGCAGAACCACGGCGAGTCGAACGATGTCGATCCGGCATCTATTCAGACTGAAGTATTCCGTCTGCCTTCGACCTGCTTTGCTGAAGAAGATGGTTCTATCGCTAACTCCGGTCGCTGGTTGCAGTGGCACTGGAAAGGTCAGGACGCGCCGGGCGAAGCACGTAACGACGGCGAAATTCTGGCGGGTATCTACCATCATCTGCGCGAGCTGTACCAGGCCGAGGGTGGTAAAGGCGTAGAACCGCTGATGAAGATGAGCTGGAACTACAAGCAGCCGCACGAACCGCAGTCTGACGAAGTGGCGAAAGAGAACAACGGCTATGCGCTGGAAGATCTCTATGACGCTAATGGCGTGCTGATTGCGAAGAAAGGTCAGTTGCTGAGTAGCTTTGCGCATCTGCGTGACGACGGTACAACCGCATCTTCTTGCTGGATCTACACCGGTAGCTGGACCGAGCAGGGCAACCAGATGGCTAACCGCGATAACTCCGACCCGTCCGGTCTGGGGAATACGCTGGGATGGGCCTGGGCGTGGCCGCTCAACCGTCGCGTACTCTACAACCGTGCTTCGGCGGATATCAACGGTAAACCGTGGGATCCGAAACGGATGCTGATCCAGTGGAACGGTAGCAAGTGGACGGGTAACGATATTCCGGACTTCGGCAATGCCGCACCGGGTACGCCAACCGGGCCGTTTATCATGCAGCCGGAAGGGATGGGACGCCTGTTTGCCATCAACAAAATGGCGGAAGGTCCGTTCCCGGAACACTACGAGCCAATTGAAACGCCGCTGGGCACTAACCCGTTGCATCCGAACGTGGTGTCTAACCCGGTTGTTCGTCTGTATGAACAAGACGCGCTGCGGATGGGTAAAAAAGAGCAGTTCCCGTATGTGGGTACGACCTATCGTCTGACGGAGCACTTCCACACCTGGACCAAGCACGCATTGCTCAACGCAATTGCTCAGCCGGAACAGTTTGTGGAAATCAGCGAAACGCTGGCGGCGGCGAAAGGCATTGCCAATGGCGATCGTGTCACTGTCTCCAGCAAGCGTGGCTTTATCCGCGCGGTGGCTGTGGTAACGCGCCGTCTGAAACCGCTGAATGTAAACGGTCAGCAGGTTGAAACGGTGGGTATTCCAATCCACTGGGGCTTTGAGGGTGTCGCGCGTAAAGGTTATATCGCTAACACTCTGACGCCGAATGTCGGTGATGCAAACTCGCAAACGCCGGAATATAAAGCGTTCTTAGTCAACATCGAGAAGGCGTAAGGGGGCGAACAGATGGCTATGGAAACGCAGGACATTATCAAAAGGTCCGCAACTAACTCCATCACGCCGCCTTCTCAGGTGCGTGATTACAAAGCAGAAGTAGCGAAACTTATCGACGTTTCCACCTGTATCGGCTGTAAAGCCTGTCAGGTGGCGTGTTCGGAGTGGAACGACATCCGTGATGAAGTGGGGCACTGCGTCGGGGTTTACGATAACCCCGCCGATCTGAGCGCCAAGTCCTGGACGGTGATGCGCTTTAGCGAAACCGAACAGAACGGCAAGCTGGAGTGGCTGATCCGTAAAGACGGCTGTATGCACTGTGAAGATCCGGGCTGCCTGAAGGCGTGCCCGTCTGCTGGTGCAATCATTCAGTACGCTAACGGGATTGTCGATTTCCAGTCGGAAAATTGCATCGGCTGTGGTTACTGCATTGCCGGGTGTCCGTTTAATATTCCGCGCCTCAACAAAGAGGATAACCGGGTATATAAATGCACGCTCTGCGTCGATCGCGTCAGCGTCGGCCAGGAACCGGCTTGTGTGAAAACCTGTCCGACCGGGGCTATCCACTTCGGCACCAAGAAGGAGATGCTGGAGCTGGCGGAACAGCGCGTAGCGAAACTGAAAGCGCGTGGTTACGAACATGCTGGCGTCTACAACCCGGAAGGGGTCGGTGGTACACACGTTATGTACGTGCTGCATCATGCCGATCAGCCGGAGCTGTATCATGGTCTGCCGAAAGATCCGAAGATCGATACCTCGGTAAGCCTGTGGAAAGGCGCGTTGAAACCGCTGGCAGCGGCTGGCTTTATTGCCACTTTTGCCGGGTTGATTTTCCACTACATCGGTATTGGCCCGAATAAGGAAGTGGACGATGACGAGGAGGGAAATCATGAGTAAGTCGAAAATGATTGTGCGCACCAAATTTATTGATCGCGCCTGTCACTGGACCGTGGTGATTTGCTTCTTCCTGGTGGCGCTGTCCGGGATTTCGTTCTTCTTCCCGACGCTGCAATGGCTGACGCAAACCTTCGGTACGCCGCAGATGGGACGCATTTTGCACCCGTTCTTCGGCATTGCGATTTTCGTCGCGCTGATGTTTATGTTTGTGCGTTTTGTGCATCACAACATCCCGGATAAGAAAGATATTCCGTGGCTGTTGAACATTGTCGAAGTATTAAAAGGCAATGAGCACAAAGTGGCGGATGTCGGTAAGTACAACGCCGGGCAAAAGATGATGTTCTGGTCAATCATGAGCATGATTTTCGTGCTGCTGGTGACCGGAGTGATTATCTGGCGTCCGTACTTTGCGCAGTACTTCCCAATACAGGTTGTCCGTTATAGCCTGCTGATCCATGCGGCTGCGGGTATCATCCTGATCCACGCCATCCTGATCCATATGTATATGGCATTCTGGGTGAAAGGATCTATTAAAGGGATGATCGAAGGGAAGGTGAGCCGTCGCTGGGCGAAGAAACACCATCCGCGCTGGTATCGTGAAATCGAGAAGGCAGAAGCGAAAAAAGAGAGTGAAGAAGGGTTATAATCTCTTTTGAGCTTTAAGCTGAAAATGGCGCTGTAAAAGGCGCCATTTTTTTATTGTAGACAACGTGCACTTTGTTCATGCCGGATGCGGCGTGAACGCCTTATCCGGCCTACAAACCGTTCAAATCCAGGAGATTGCAGTGAACGTGTAGGCCTGATAAGCGTAGCGCATCGGGCAATGTTGCGTTTGTCATCAGTTTCAAATGGCGCTTTATAAGGTGCCATTTTTTTATTGCGTAACCAGACGGCGCAGTCGCGACACATCCACTGTTTTTTCTGCCTCTGCCAGACTCCAGGCATTTTGCAGATTCAGCCACATTTGCGGCGAACTGCCGATCACCACGGAAAGTTTTATTGCCATTTCTGGCGTCAAAGCTGCTTTTCCGGTCAGCAATCGGCTTGCCGTTGAGGGCGCAATTTCCATTGCTCTGGCAAACTCGCGCAGGCTGACATTAAGTTCGTCCAGTGATTCCTGAATAATGTCCCCCGGGCGGGGATGATTGGCCATTTTCATCAGTGATAGTCCTCGTAATCCAGTATGTATGCATCGCCATTGACGAATTCAAATGTGATTCGCCAGTTGCCCGAGACAGATATCGCCCAAATTCCATCGCGATCGCCGCTTAACGGATGTAGTCGGTAACCGGGCATATCGATATCAGCAAGACAGCATGCTGCATCAATCACAGCGAGTCGGTGGCGTAATCGTTTGACTTGCGTCGGTATAACGCCGGAGGTTTTGCCGAGAAGAAACAAGTCACGCAATCCCTTGTGTCTGAAATTCATTATCATCTCTTCATCCTTGTTCCCTCGAAAGGAACACTATCACTATTGTTCCGTGCAGCGCAACAAATTTCGCTACGTTTTCGCGAATTGTGAGGGGAAAGATGGGGGAGGAAAAGAAGAAGAGTGAAATTGCGGAAAGCGTCTCGAAAAACAGGCTGCGACCCGAACATGGCAGTCGCAGCAAAGACCTCTTAACGACGGAAATCAATCACCATACGGCCACGGATTTTGCCTTCCTCCATCTCGGTAAAGATGGTGTTGATGTCCGCTAACGGACGCAGGGCGACTTTCGGCACCACTTTGCCTTCGGCGGCAAACTGGAAGGCTTCGGTTAGATCCTGACGCGTGCCGACCAGCGAACCGACCACTTCAATACCATCCAGCACCAGCCGTGGGATGTCCAGGCTCATAGACTCCGGCGGCAGACCGACAGCCACGACACGACCACCTGCACGGACAGCATCCACCGCCGAGTTAAACGCAGCTTTAGCTACCGCTGTCACCACCGCTGCGTGAGCGCCACCGGCTTTCTCCTGCACAATTCTGGCGGCGTCTTCGGTGCGTGAGTTAATCGCTAAATCTGCACCCATTTCGGTTGCCAGTTTTAACTGTTCATCATTGACATCAATGGCGATCACTTTGGCGTTAAAGACATTCTTCGCGTATTGCAGGGCGAGGTTACCCAGACCGCCAAGACCGTAGATAGCAATCCACTGTCCTGGACGAATTTTTGACAGCTTAACGGCTTTGTAGGTAGTGACCCCCGCACAGGTAATGCTGCTGGCCGCCGCCGAGTCCAGACCATCTGGCACTTTTACCGCGTAATCGGCGACCACGATGCACTCTTCCGCCATCCCGCCATCAACGCTGTATCCGGCATTTTTAACTGAACGGCAGAGCGTTTCGTTACCACTGTTACAGTATTCGCAATGACCGCATCCTTCGTAGAACCACGCCACGCTGGCACGATCGCCTGGTTTTAATGAAGTAACACCAGGGCCAACTTCTGCCACCACACCAATACCTTCGTGTCCCAGAATCACGCCGGTTTTGTCACCAAAATCGCCATTCTTAACATGAAGATCGGTATGACATACACCACAACACTCCATTTTCAGCAGGGCTTCGCCATGTTTCAGTGAGCGCAGTGTTTTATCCGTAACGTCAACATGATGATCCTTCGTAACAACTGCAGCCTTCATAGTTCCTCCTTTTCGGATGATGTTCTGCATAGCAGGTGAGGCAAATGAGATTTATTCGCCACTACCCAGTATGGATGAGATCTGAAAAAGGGAGAGGAAAATTGCCCGGTAGCCTTCACTACCGGGCGCAGGCTTAGATGGAGGTACGGCGGTAGTCGCGGTATTCGGCGTGCCAGAAATTATCATCAATGGCCTGTTGCAGAGCTTCGGCAGACGTTTTCACCGCCACGCCTTGCTGCTGCGCCATTTTGCCAACCGCAAAGGCAATTGCGCGGGAGACTTTCTGAATATCTTTCAGTTCCGGTAGTACCAGACCTTCGCCGTTCAGGACCAGCGGCGAATACTGAGCAAGCATTTCACTTGCCGACATCAGCATCTCATCGGTGATACGTGACGCGCCGGAAGCAATAACACCCAGCCCGATGCCCGGGAAAATAAAGGCGTTGTTGCACTGGGCTATAGGGTAGATTTTATCTTTCCATACCACTGGATTAAACGGACTGCCAGTGGCGACCAGCGCGTTACCTTCAGTCCAGGCGATAATGTCCTGCGGTGTGGCTTCCACGCGTGACGTCGGGTTAGACAGCGGCATCACGATCGGACGCGGACAGTGTTTATGCATTTCACGGATGATCTCTTCCGTAAACAGCCCGGTCTGTCCTGAGACGCCAATCAGAATATCTGGTTTTACATTACGCACCACATCCAGCAGTGACAGCACATCGCTGTCGGTATCCCAGTCACTGAGATTTTCGCGCTTCTGCACCAGTTTGGTCTGGAAAGGCAGCAGGTTCGGCATCTTGTCGGTCAGCAGGCCAAAGCGATCGACCATAAAGACTTTCTGCCGCGCCGCTTCCTCGCTTAATCCTTCGCGCTGGGTCTGGGCGATGATCATTTCGGCAATGCCGCATCCCGCTGAACCTGCGCCAAGGAAGACGATTTTTTTCTCGCTTAACTGACCACCTGCCGCGCGGCTGGCTGCGATCAGTGTGCCGACTGTTACCGCCGCGGTGCCCTGAATGTCATCGTTAAAAGAACAAATTTCATTGCGATAGCGGTTAAGTAACGGCATCGCATTTTTTTGTGCGAAGTCTTCAAACTGCAACAGTACGTCCGGCCAGCGTTGTTTCACAGCCTGGATAAATTCATCAACGAATTCATAGTATTCGTCGTCAGTGATACGCGGATTACGCCAGCCCATATACAGCGGATCGTTAAGTAGCTGTTGGTTGTTGGTGCCGACATCCAGCACCACCGGAAGGGTATAGGCCGGACTGATGCCGCCACAGGCGGTATAGAGCGACAGTTTACCGATCGGAATGCCCATCCCGCCGATGCCCTGGTCACCAAGCCCCAGAATACGTTCGCCGTCAGTCACCACAATCACTTTGATATTATGGTTTGGTACGTTTTGCAGAATATCGTCCATATTGTGGCGGTTCTGGTAAGAGATAAACACACCGCGTGAACGGCGGTAGATCTCAGAAAAACGCTCACAGGCTGCGCCGACGGTTGGGGTGTAAATGACTGGCATCATCTCATCAAGATGATTGTTTACCAGACGGTAGAAGAGGGTTTCGTTAGTGTCCTGGATGTTACGCAGGTAGATGTGTTTGTCGATTTCGGTTTTGAATCCCTGATACTGGATCCATGCTCGTTCCGCTTGTTCTTCGATGGTTTCGACCACTTCCGGCAGTAACCCCAGCAGGTTGAAGTTACGGCGTTCTTCCATGCTGAAGGCGCTGCCTTTATTCAACAACGGAAATTCCAGCAATACAGGGCCAGCGTAAGGGATATAAAGCGAACGCTGTTTTTTTGTTTTTGGTTCCATGTCACTCACTCTTTTTTGAATATCCATCCCTGGGGGCTTTTATCGTCTTTGCATTACCGCCAGGGCGTCAAGTACCAAGTATAAAGCAGATAAAAACAAAAACACCATTGCGCAGGCAATGGTGTTTAATCGTCATTGAGGACTGATGGTTATGAATTACTTTTCAGCGGGGCGTTTTCTGCCGGTGGGATTATTTACCACGCTGGATTTGTCACCTTCGGTAACTATTTTGCGCTGGTTAGAAATTTTATGGTCCAGTCCAAGAATATGACGTGCCTGACGGTTCGATTTCATTTTAACTCCTCAATCCTGTTGCTAGTTTTAAGGACAACATCGCCGTAGCGAAGAAACACGTGCTAAACCCCTAAATTAGGTTGCCGATCAAGCATAGCACCTTAAAGCGTAGGGTGCTGACCACTGACCACATAATTGATCGTTTGCTGGTAGATATCACTGAGGATGTCGTTATCAGAAGCTTCCACCCATTTGGTCAGCTCCATGAGAATGTCATCTTCAGTGACAACACCGTGCTCTGCCCGAAGGCCTTGCTCAATGGCATTAACCAGAGCGGGTTCTGCTGTTGAATTTTCTGCCTGATAATAAGTAAACATAGTGATTCTCCGTGTCTGTGTATTTATGGTGTCTGCTACGGATCGCAGATTTATAAAGCACATTCAGCATGGCAAATATTTGCCGCTTCGTTGTTAAGATTAGTCCTGGTTGATGATTTTTATATTTTAACTCCATGATATTGATAGGTATTATTATTGTGATGAGTTGATTGATATTGATGCAATATCTCTTGAGTTATATATTTCCGGTTATCTATTGTGGAAATTTAATTTAAGTGCAGGAATTATATTTTCGCCGGATTTTATTCGGATTATCCTGCTTATCCTCGTGCTGTTTCTCACGTAGTCTATAATTTCCTTTTTAAGCCCACAGGAGAGCAACAATGACAATCCATAAGAAAGGTCAGGCACACTGGGAAGGCGATATCAAACGCGGGAAGGGAACAGTATCTACTGAGAGCGGCGTGCTGAACCAACAACCGTATGGATTTAACACGCGTTTTGAAGGCGAAAAAGGAACCAACCCTGAAGAACTGATTGGCGCAGCGCATGCCGCATGTTTCTCAATGGCGCTTTCATTAATGCTGGGGGAAGCGGGATTCACGCCAACATCGATTGATACCACCGCTGATGTCTCGCTGGATAAAGTGGATGCCGGTTTTGCGATTACTAAAATCGCACTGAAGAGCGAAGTTGCGGTGCCGGGTATTGATGCCTCCACCTTTGACGGCATTATCCAGAAAGCAAAAGCAGGATGCCCGGTTTCTCAGGTACTGAAAGCGGAAATTACGCTGGATTACCAGTTGAAATCGTAAAGCGTTGCCGGATGACGCGTCAGGCGCGTGAATGCCTGATGCGTCAGCACAATCACATCAGGCTGAGAAGGGATTGTTGTGACATGGCTATGCGTTGTCGTTGTCCAACTAAACGTAGCGGAAATCACAGTATTTAAGTGACAGTGTCACGTTAAATAAAAACCCGCGAGTGCGGGCGAGAGGAATTTATCAGATTTTCAGCGGTAACACGCTGCTCATCCAGCCTGGAATTTCTTCGGCGGGCAGGGGGCGGGAAAAGAAATATCCCTGAATAACGCGACAGTGGATCTTGCGTAGCATCTCAAATTGCTCTTTGGTTTCGATGCCTTCAGCCACGACGGTTAAATTGAGGCTTTGCCCAATGCTGGTAATGGCTTCGAGTAAGGCAAAGATGCGTTTTTCGGTCAGACAACGATCGACAAAACTTTTATCAATTTTGATTTCCGTTACCGGAAGACTGACTAAGCGGGATAATCCGGAAAAGCCTGTACCAAAATCATCTACCGATAAACCGATGCCCATATCGCGCAGGATCTGAATGCGCTTAAAGATTTCGGTATCGTGTTCCATCATCATGCTTTCCGTGATTTCCACCGTCAGCTGGTGGCCGTCAATACCCCAGGCGTGCATTGCATCAGATACCTGATTAGGCAGCTGATTACTGCGAAAGTGCAGCGCAGACAAGTTAACGGATAACGCCGGGATATGAATATTCTGGCTACGCCATTCTGCTAACTGACGGCAAGCTTCCGCGATGACCCAGCGCCCAATATTTTCGATTTCACCAATCTCTTCTGCGAGAGGAATAAACCGTGAAGGGGGCACATGACCATGCAGGGGATCGTACCAGCGAGCAAGGGCTTCGATGCCGTACAGTTCACCCGTTTCTGCGAAGATTTGCGGCTGATAAACCAGTTTAAGTTGGTTATTGCTAATCGCTTCTTTTAGCGCTGCGCCTAAAACCAAACGCTCTTTTACCATTTCGTTCATCGCCGGGCTGAAGAACTGCCAGCCGTTACCGCCATTTTTGCGAATAAAATCCATTGCATTGTGAGCAGTGGAGAGCAGGTAATCGCGGTTTTTACCCACGTCGTAGCTGATGCCAATGCTCAAGGTGAGCGGGAATGGTTTATCGTCAATCATTATCGGCTTGCTGACCACATTCCGTAGCTCATCGGCGATCTGGGTAATGTTACTGACATCGTTTTCCAGGCTCACGAGGACAAAAGACGCACCTTCAATACGACAGAGATACTGATCCGGTTTGAGTTTTTCACGAAAGCGATTGACCACTTCCAGCAATGCCTGATCGGCCCACGCATAGCCAAGGCTATCAATCACATCCTGAATATGGTCAACACCGATGAGATACACCACCGGAGAGACGGCTTTGTCGACCAGGTCATCGAGGTAATTGTGCAGGTTATTGCGATTTGGCAGACCGGTCATCGGATCAAATTGGATGAGTTGTTCAATATGCTGACGGCTTTTTTCCTGTTCCAGCGCCAGCGCGGCCATATGCTGGCTGATATCTGCCACGCGTTCGATAAAGGCGCTGGTTTCTGCTCCTGACGAGGTTTTAATTTGCAGGATCCCCGCAGGCGCGCCATCGCGCTGACGAATGGTCGCTGACCAGCTTTGCGCATTTTGAACTTCTGCACCGTGCGAAGATGACGCCCAGTGTATCGGCATCCCGTTGCGCAGCGCGAACAGCGAAACATGCGATTCGTTGAGAACACATTCGATGTTACGACAAATGATTTCCCCCATTTCATGAAATGGCGGGCTGCTGCACATGGCGGCGAGAATATTGCCTTCAAGCTGGCGGATTTGCCTTTCTTCTGTGATATCCGAGAATGTCATTACCAGGTTCTGCAGATGCGCGAGCACGTCATAAACCGGGCTGATAGAGGCTTTAATCCAGATTTTTTCACCGGTGCGCGTCAACAGCAGAAATTCGTCCTGATCGCGGGCGGTTTTCCATAGCAACTGTTGTAAACGAATACGGTTATCAGCAGGGAATTCTGGAATGTTCAGGAGTGTATCGGGCTGCATACCGCTGGCTTCGTTAATGCAGTAACCAAACATTTCGGTAAATGCGCGATTGCACTGCACAATATGGCGTTCCGGATCGAGGACAATCACCGGTCGGTCGAGATGGTCAACGGCAATAATCAATTGTCGGGTCTGTTCTTTTTGCGCCATTTCTACGCTGGCATCCCGTACCAGCGCCAGGTAATAAACTTTCCCCTCGGCGCTCACTTTCGATAGCGCAAAACGGGTCCAGACTTTACTGCCGTCTTTTTTCTCCAGCTGCAGCTCCCGACTCATCCCCTCGACGCGAGCTTTACCACCTTCACGGTTGTGACGAATGTATTGAGGATGCGCAGGACGCAAATCCCGCGGAATCAGCATATCAATGTTATTGCCAATGACTTCTTCACGTTTGTACCCCCAGAGCTTCTCTGCGGCGGGGTTGAAAAACATCACTTCATCATTTTCGTTAATTAACACCGCGCCCATCATATTTTGCTCAAGGGCGGGGAAAAAAATGCCATCGGCGGCATTATCCGCATCGGTTAGCTTCATGATTACCTCTGCATCCTGGCGCATCTAAAGACTGGCTTTACAGAGTTCAACACGGTTTCTACCTCGTCTTTTGGCGATATACAGAGCTTCATCGGCTATTTGAATGAGGCGCTCATAGTCAGGATGACCATTAAACATGGCGGCACCGATGGAAAGTGAGAGGGCAATATCCTCGCCGTTTGCGGCTTTAAAATAATGTCGACCTTTATGGTTAAACCGCAGGCCAAAATCAACCAAACACAACGTGCGAGATCGACTAACTGCACCATATTCTCCTGAAATATGAAGATATACTGAAAAGAAATAAGCGACTTAGGACAGTTTCAATCTACGCTACTGTTCTTCAGAAGAGTATAGCTCATCGTAATTATTTTTCGGTGACAGCGAATATCGTATGTTTTTTCATATTCATACATTTTTATTAGGGGAATTATGGCTGTTTAACTAAGTGTGGTTAATTGCGTGGTTAATTTGACGTATTTAAGCATGATTGCTAGTGGGATAGTTCAAGAGGGTAACAAGCCAGTGGGTAAAGCACCGGCTTGTTACAAAGTAAGAATGGGAGTTTAACTGCCCCAACGACTTTGCAGATAGCTGACCGCTTGTTGAGTCTGCGGTTTATTCAGATAGTCCTCACGGAACAAGATTGTGCCGCTAATTTCCGGCACAGCATCGTTAAGATCGAGCTGCTTTTTCAGTTCCGGTACGCCGCCGTTAATCATCCAGTCTGGCTCTATCTTTGAAGGTTCACCCACTTTATAGAAGGCGATACCGATATACAGGCGGGTCCTGGTCGGTTTAACGACATCCGCCCACCATTTTGCCAACACGTCATAACGCGCGGCACTCCGTGAGAATGGCCAGTAAATTTGGGGAGCAATGTAATCCAGCAACCCTTGTTCCACCCATCGACGGGTATCAGCGTAGGATTCGTCATAGGCTGCCGCGCCTCGGGTATCGGAACCGAGCGGATCGTGTGATCGGTTACGCCACACGCCTGCTGGGCTAACGCCAAATTCGACTTCCGGCTTAATGCTTTTAATGGTGTGCGATACCTTCGCAATTAACTGCTGAGTATTGTTGCGCCGCCAGTCTGCTTTTGACGCAAATGCGCCGCCGTATTTGCGGTACGTTTCGTTATCATTTAGCCGTGAACCTGGTGATTCAGTATAGAAATAGTCATCAAACTGCACGCCATCTACTGGATAGCGGGAAACCACTTCCGCGACTATTGATGTGATCCAGTCCTGAACCTCAGGGATGCCCGGGTCGAGGACAAAGCGATCGCCGGACGTTCTGATCCAGTCGCGGTGTTGCACATAGACGCTGGCCGGTTGTTGAGACAGGGTGCTATTCAGTTCCCTGATAGTACCGGGCTTCGTATTAACCGATACGCGATAGGGGTTAAACCAGGCGTGTACTTTCATCCCACGCTTGTGGGCTTCGTCGAGCATAAATTGCAGCGGATCGTAACCCGGATTTTCACCAATCTTACCGGTCATAAGATCGGACCACGGCAAAATTTTCGATGGCCACAGGGCGGTACCATCCGGCTTGACCTGGAAAAAGACCGTGTTTATGCCGAGACGTTGCAGATGATCCAGTTTGTCGATCATCGCCTGTTGTTGTACACGTGCCCGGCTGGTGGGGTTACTAATGTTAACCGAGGAAACCGGTGGCCAGTCGAGGCGAGACACCGTGGCCAGCCAGATGCCACGCATCGGTTGTGACGATTGTTGCGTCATGGCTGGTGGCTTTGAACCCGCTGGTGGTGTCACCATGGACTCTGGAGGCGTGCTTTTACAACTACACAGTAAAAGTGCCAGTGCACCCAGTATCGCTGGTCTTCTAATCGCTAATTTCTCGTTTCGGGAGCAGATATCCATATGTGCTGGTTTCCGGTAAACAGATGTGCGCTCATTCTCGTACTTATCCCGGTTAAGTCAATACGACAACAAGCACGAAAAAGGGAGCGATGAATTATCGCTCCCTTGTCTTATAACCATTCAGACATGGTTAGTGTTTCTTGTCATTCATCACAATATAGTGTGGTGAACGTGCACGCGGGTGCAGGAAGAAGTGACCTTTTGGTGCGTTCTGACTGTTGATTGGCTCCAGAGTGACGCCGGTATTCGCTTTGCTTTTACGATCATGAACAGCATAGAGAATAAAGGGCAGGGCAAGTACCACCAGGAAACTAACGACCAGTAATTCAACATACATATCGGTAGAGTCACCCTGGATGTTATCCGGCGGCAGGAAGGAAACAATAAACGCCATAATTGAAGTCAGCAGACCGACAATAGCCACGACCAGTTTCACCCCTTTACCACCAGGGATATTAAATGTGCGTTTTAAGTCAGGATGTTTAAGAACCAACACAATGTAGCCAATAAACAGCATGAAATAAGCACACAGATAAATCACCACCGTCAGCGCCAGTGCGATCAGGAAGGACATGTTGTTACCGCCACCGGTATTGGTGAGGATGATCAACGCGATAGAAGTAATCACCAGCTGCGAAATGACCAGCGTTACCGGTACGCCATTTTTGTTCATTTTAGCGAATGCCGCTGGCAGCAGGTTTTTCTGCGCTGTGACATACATCCCGCGAGAAGGACCAACAATCCAGGAAGCGATTTCCGCCAGAACACCCAGCAACAGCAGTGCGGAGATCACGCGAACCGTCCACTCAATTTCCGGTGCCACATGTGACATCAGAACGGTAAAGGTTTGCATTACCCCTGCGGAGAGGTTGATTTCATTACCCGGAATGACCATCGCAATAGACAAACCGCCAACAGAGCTTAAGCAGATTGCCGCCACCATCAGCAGTAACATAGCCAGTGGATAGTCGCGCCCGGGGTTGCTCATTTCATTGACGTGGGTTGCGGAAGCTTCAACGCCCATATAACTCAAAATGAAGGCAACAAATACAACCAGGGTGCCCACTTTAGAGAAGTCAGGGAAGAAGGTCTTCGCATCCATTTCGATAGCAACGGGGGCACCGGAGTGCAGATAAATAGCCGCTAATGCGATCAAAATAAATGCAGGTAACAGGATACCGGCGAAGAAGCCAACTTTAGCAATTCGCGCCGTGTATTTCGTGCCACCAAACTGCGTTAATGCCAGCGCCCAAAGAATGATGAGTGCTGCAATAGTTTTGGTAATGGGGTCTTCATTCAGAGCTGGCCATTTCAGGATGTAGGAGAGTGCCCCTAACACGAAATAGAGCATCGGAATAAAACCAATGGCGATTTGCAGATAGCCAAATGAGATCGCTGCAAATCCCCATCTCGGCCCCAGAGTATTTGATACCCAGGCGAAGACGCCACCTTCTTCCCAGCCGTCGACGGTAGCCATTTCCGCAGCACAAAGTCCCACGGGAATAAACCATAAAATCCCGCCTAATAGCAGGAAGAAGACTAATGAAAAGCCCGATGTTGCGAAGGTAGGGTATTCATAAACAGCCATTACCATCGATGCCGTTATGGCAAAAAATCCGAGTAATGTGAGCTGCTTAGCTTTACCTGTCTGTACTGATGTAGCCATATTATCCCCCTAAAACGGTATTCCTGTCGGAACCGCACCTGTTTTGTTCTGAAGCGTATTCAGAACAATATTTTCCGTTGCTAATGCCAGTGAACAGACTTTGGAAATTGTCCCGAAACGGCTTCGTTTCGGGACACCGTTACCGTTAAACGTTATCAGGTGTGTTTAAAGCTGTTCTGCTGGGCAATACCCTGCAGTTTCGGGTGGTCGCTGAGATATTTCAGGGAGGCTTTGTAGTCTTCCAGCAACAGTTCAGCAAAGTCCATTTCGAAGCCGCG
>NZ_PSRU01000028.1:0-33499 GCF_003000935.1 Escherichia sp. R1 | reverse complement strand
AGTACCAGCGTACGGCCCACAGAATGATGTCACGCTGAAAATGCCGGCCTTTGAATGGGTTCATGTGCAGCTCCATCAGCAAAAGGGGATGATAAGTTTATCACCACCGACTATTTGCAACAGTGCCGTATTGCCCGCTCCACGGTTTATAAAATTCTTGAAGACGAAAGGGCCTCGTGATACGCCTATTTTTATAGGTTAATGTCATGATAATAATGGTTTCTTAGACGTCAGGTGGCACTTTTCGGGGAAATGTGCGCGGAACCCCTATTTGTTTATTTTTCTAAATACATTCAAATATGTATCCGCTCATGAGACAATAACCCTGGTAAATGCTTCAATAATATTGAAAAAGGAAGAGTATGAGTATTCAACATTTTCGTGTCGCCCTTATTCCCTTTTTTGCGGCATTTTGCCTTCCTGTTTTTGCTCACCCAGAAACGCTGGTGAAAGTAAAAGATGCTGAAGATCAGTTGGGTGCACGAGTGGGTTACATCGAACTGGATCTCAACAGCGGTAAGATCCTTGAGAGTTTTCGCCCCGAAGAACGTTTTCCAATGATGAGCACTTTTAAAGTTCTGCTATGTGGTGCGGTATTATCCCGTGTTGACGCCGGGCAAGAGCAACTCGGTCGCCGCATACACTATTCTCAGAATGACTTGGTTGAGTACTCACCAGTCACAGAAAAGCATCTTACGGATGGCATGACAGTAAGAGAATTATGCAGTGCTGCCATAACCATGAGTGATAACACTGCTGCCAACTTACTTCTGACAACGATCGGAGGACCGAAGGAGCTAACCGCTTTTTTGCACAACATGGGGGATCATGTAACTCGCCTTGATCGTTGGGAACCGGAGCTGAATGAAGCCATACCAAACGACGAGCGTGACACCACGATGCCTGCAGCAATGGCAACAACGTTGCGCAAACTATTAACTGGCGAACTACTTACTCTAGCTTCCCGGCAACAATTAATAGACTGGATGGAGGCGGATAAAGTTGCAGGACCACTTCTGCGCTCGGCCCTTCCGGCTGGCTGGTTTATTGCTGATAAATCTGGAGCCGGTGAGCGTGGGTCTCGCGGTATCATTGCAGCACTGGGGCCAGATGGTAAGCCCTCCCGTATCGTAGTTATCTACACGACGGGGAGTCAGGCAACTATGGATGAACGAAATAGACAGATCGCTGAGATAGGTGCCTCACTGATTAAGCATTGGTAACTGTCAGACCAAGTTTACTCATATATACTTTAGATTGATTTAAAACTTCATTTTTAATTTAAAAGGATCTAGGTGAAGATCCTTTTTGATAATCTCATGACCAAAATCCCTTAACGTGAGTTTTCGTTCCACTGAGCGTCAGACCCCTGAGAGCAGAGATAGCGCTGATGTCCGGCGGTGCTTTTGCCGTTACGCACCACCCCGTCAGTAGCTGAACAGGAGGGACAGCTGATAGAAACAGAAGCCACTGGAGCACCTCAAAAACACCATCATACACTAAATCAGTAAGTTGGCAGCATCACCTCCCTGTTTAAAATCATAATTTGGTTGTTCTGTTCTTGAGTTATTAAGTAGAGTTCTTATCAGTGTTTGCCAAGCATGATTGATAAATTTATTTTCTGATTCTTTAAAATATCGTCTGATTAAAGCACATAAATCTTCGACACTTTTCTGACGAGCGCTAGCTGCCCAACGGCCCCCTTCGGTTTGCACCATTGAACGTTGTACACTGTCTCCTAACTGAGCGATAAATTTCTGTTCATCGTCAAGTTGCATGTTTTCATTTATGATTAATTCATACAAAGCAAGAAAAACAGCTTGATAGTAACGAGGACATTCTTGAGATGAAGATGCATTGCCCAGAATGTGTGATCTAAAGTTCAAATTATTTGCATCAAATAATTTTTGAATCATCTCATAAACGAAGAGGTAATTATTGACAATTTTATCTGCACCATTTGTCTGAATGTAATTCTCTAATTGAGTTCGTGTATGGATTGCATGACTCGTCGAACCTTCACCGTAAAATGTATCGAGCGATGTTGATCCTGATGTTGGCTTATCATCTAAAAATATATAGCCCAAGATATTTGCAACTAACTCTTCATCGTCAGAGTCTCTAATGCTAGGCCTACTAATGATATGATTTCTAATATAGAAATGATTGTCTATATTTATTCCATAATCGAGTCCATCATTGCAAATTGATATGTTATGTATTTTATTCAGTCCCATTATATCGCTATGTGTAGTATCTCCTCTTATAATTGTCGATATTTTCCTTACTAACTCTGAAAAATTACTAACGCACCCCGCACTTCGTAGTTCTTGTTTTGATAAAATTTTACCATTGGAATTTATGCGTCGAAACACTTCGTCAATGTGGTCCTCTGTTGAAGAGTATTCAGATATAGCAAATCTATAGCGAGCAATTAATGTAGAACTTTCGCGGGATAGCACTGGCTCTTTTTGTTGAAGTTTACCACTGTCTTTTAGTTGTTTTGTTAATGCAATGGCATCTAAATTAAAGTATTTACCATTTAATGAAAATCGCTGCTCAATAAAACTCATTAAAGCTTCTAGTCTTTGCATTCCATCAAGGATTTCTCTTTTGTTGTCAATGGAAACAAACAATAGCAAAGGGATAGGGTATTGCTGAGTCATTGATGAAATCAGTGCTGTTTTCTCTTCGAGGGACCATACTAATTTTCTTTGGTATCTTCGATTTATAATTAATTTATCATCCAGATACCACTCGTATAATTCTTCTGCTGTCTTGGAGTCAATATCTAAGTTTTCATTAGCCATTAGATGTATCTCGAGTATTTAGTTAAGAAACTGATAGGTCAGTATTTGCATCAATGTTCATTGAATTTGTATCCGAAGTCAATCTGATGTAGGAACTTCAAAACTGCGCAAAACACGCAAATACGCACAAGAAAGTAGGGCTGCGCTTGGAATTCGGAAAATAAACCACATCAAAACTACTTTTTAGCCAAATAACGTTTGGGAATCACCAGAATGGTGGGACAACAGCGGTTTTAGTGCCCTAAATCGTACGTTTTCATCCAGTTGCCCCTCAAACCCCATGTTCAAGTCAGAATAGTGGACAGGCGGCCAAGAACTTCGTTCATGATAGTCTCCGGAACCCGTTCGAGTCGTTTTCCGCCCCGTGCTTTCATATCAATTGTCCGGGGTTGATCGCAACGTACAACACCTGTGGTACGTATGCCAACACCATCCAACGACACCGCAAAGCCGGCAGTGCGGGCAAAATTGCCTCCGCTGGTTACGGGCACAACAACAGGCAGGCGGGTCACGCGATTAAAGGCCGCCGGTGTGACAATCAGCACCGGCCGCGTTCCCTGCTGCTCATGACCTGCGGTAGGATCAAGCGAGACAAGCCAGATTTCCCCTCTTTCCATGTCAGATTTCCTCCTGACCAGTCGCCGGTGCATCCAGCCATTCTCGTTCTTCAGCTGATATTTCAGCATTCGGATCACACTGTGCCAGTAGCTCAGCCAGTGAATATTGCGGGCGTCTGTACGGCTCAACAATCAGCCGGCCATTATCAATGACCATGCCAACTTCATTATCTGTGCCCAGAGACAGCGCATTCAGCAGTGCCGGTGGGACGGTCAGCATAACTGAGCCGCCAACCCTCTTCAGTCGGGTGGTATGCATTCTTCACCTCCATAAAAGTTATATTTAAATATAACATCCACTAAAAAAACACACCAGGCTTTAACGCACAATGTTTAATAAAAATATAACTTTCAACCAAACAGTAAACCCAGCGTGGTTGCTTCCATATGCAGCAATACCGGCAGCAGCAGGCCACCACTTCTGATCCTGGCCACTGATGTAATCAACCCCACCAGGAACAGTTCTGCCAGTGTCAGCAGGTTCTGATACTGGCTGTGCGCGGCGACGAACAACAACGACGTTATCAGCGCCCCCAGCCACATCGTCCAGCAGTACCGTGAACGGAAGACGTTCAGCATAATCCCCCGGAACAGCGTTTCCTCATTCAACGGGGCAAGGATAAAGATGGTCAGCAACGTCAGGATCACGTCAGGTATGGACTTATCGGCAAAAAGTTTCGTCATAAATGGCTCAGCAGGCAGAGCCAGCGCCTTACCGAGCAGAAATACACCGACATACACCACGGCCATCGCACCGACCAGCCACGGTACGCCAACGTTGCGCAGCTGACCAACGACCGGTAGCGGAGCTATCCAACGGCGGTATACCAGGAAAACACACAGCAGGTACATCAGAACAGTACCATGACTGAAGAACAAATAGTTTTTTCCTGATCCATAAAGCAGAACGGCCTGCTCCATGACAAATCTGGCTCCCCAACTAATGCCCCATGCAGCCAGCATAACCAGCATAAACTGCAGATATTGATTACGTGTTTGAATCATTGCATCGCCTGTAAATTTTTAACTTGTCCTATTTTTGTCATTACCACGTATATACACATGTATAACAATTCAGATATCGTTACCAGGATATGCCGCATCAGCGGCATGGAAGGCGGCACTCTGTTGTTTCATATGATACAGGAGTAAAACCGCCGAAGCCCGGCGTAAGCCGGTACTGATTGATAGATTTCACCTTACCCATCCCCAGCCCTGCCAGACCATACCCGCTTTCAGCCATGAGAGAGCTTCTGTGCGCGGTCGGAGTGGTCCCGACGAGGGTTTACCCGAAGTCGGGGCGTATCTCCGCGTTAGCGGGCCGTGAGGGCCGCTTACGAGCGTGTACTGAGAACTTCCAGCGAGAAGACTGACAGCGATGAAGATGTAGTTACAACATTCATAATTAAAAGCGACTCTGTTCCGGCCCGAAGGGCCGGGGCGGGGCGGTTATCACAGTCAGCCCGATCAGAACGGGATATCGTCTGAAAACCCGTAATCCTCCCCCTCCGGCGGTTGCGGCTGAGGCTCGGGCTGCGCGGCCTTACGTCCACGGCCTTTCGTTTTTGCGCCACCTTTTTTCGTACCGGCCTCCGACTGTGGTTCCGGCTGAGGCTGACCGCTGAACTGTTGCCCCTCTTCCGGCTGAGTCTGAGCACCTGCGGCACGTCCCAGCATCTGCATGGTGCCTGTGGTCTTAACAAGAATTTCGGTGACGTAACGGGTGATACCGTTATCTTCCCAGCTACGGGTGCGAAGCTGACCTTCGATGTAGACCTGCGCGCCCTTGCGCAGATATTCGCCAGCCACTTCCGCGAGCTTGCCGAACAGCACCACGCGATGCCATTCTGTCTGCTCCCGCATCTCCCCTGTCTGTTTGTCACGCCAGGTTTCCGACGTGGCGACCTGCAGGTTTGCCACTGCGCCCCCGTTGGGGATGTAACGGACTTCCGGATCTTTTCCCAGGCGTCCTACGAGAATGACCTTGTTAATGCCACGAACTGCCATGATGTGCCTCCTTCTGTTGATGTTTTCAGCCCCCATCATCTTTTGAGTTTCGGGAGCCGCGGTTTTGACGTTTTGCGGGGACCTGCCTTTTGTTCCCTCCGGTATTCACCATCACCTTTTTGAGAACCTTCGCCGCATGGGGCATCACTGCCACGGACGGAAACGACTGTCCGGGGGCAGACCGCAAAAGTTTTTGCCTGCTTCTGGGCAAAAAGTTTTGCGGGATGTGCATTTCACCCCTGGACTGGCGGAGACGGTTGTGGCTGTCTTTGCCCCCGGCGACAGGGGCTTAAACAGGTGAATGGCACCGGACAGAACAACGGGCAGGGACCCGCCGCAACGACGTGAAGCGCGGTTTGCGAAACGGCGTTGCCCCTTACATCCCGGCGGTCTTTTGCCGGGATGCCAGGAGCGCAGGCCACGGCGCGACAGAGGCGGCGCGACCGGAACGGTCGCTGCAAGCCAGGGGTTTTCACGCATCGGACCGTAGCGACAGCCCGAAACCGCGCCAGCGGGTTCGGCGGAGACTGGCAGGTGCGCCAGCAGCTGCCTGTCGGAGTCGGGCCTGACGACCGGATGCCGCCAGGCAGCCGGGAGCCGAAGGTGCGCCCGGCAGACAGGACAACACTGCAGTAGTCAGAATCAGAGCAGCAGGAAAAAGAAGAACAGTAGCAGTAGCAGTAGCAGTAGCAGTAGCAGGAACAACAACATCAGTAACAGACAAATGACAGGCATGAAGAAACAGAAGCCCCCATCAGAACGTCCGCGTAATGAAAGGGGCGGCGCGTGAGCGCGGCCCCTTTCAGCGCCACCGGCGCGCGTTTTTTCCCGGCGCGGGCAGACAGGCATTTATCCTCCCGCCGGCCCTGTGTCATCAGGCACGCAGACGAATAATCATCGTCGGGACATCGGTATAAGCAAACGTGCCGCGCGGCAGCTCCTCGCGGACGTCAGAAAACGGTAACAGCTTCTCCTGCTGGCGTGGTCCGTTGAGACAGACGGCGACCAGCACGCCACCCGGACGCAACAGGGAAAAGGCCCGCAGGATATGCCGGATATCCTGCCCGTGGCTGAACGGCGGATTCATGATAACCCGGCTGTAATACTGCACCGGCAGCCATTCCATGAAGTCGCCACACTGAACCCTGACACCGTTAAAATTTTCCCGCAGATACCGGACCAGCCCGCTGTTGATTTCCACCGCATCACACATGGCCCCCGGCGCGGTATCCCGAATCGCCCGCAGTATGGCCCCGGTGCCGGCAGAGGGTTCCAGAATGTGATCACGGTTGCTGATCTCCGCCAGCATCACCAGGCGATCACAGACCGGGGCAGGAGTCACAAAAAGCTGAGATTCAGCCCGGATTTCAGCAACCGGCGCGGCGTTATCCAGCCTTGCGCGCATCAGCCGGATACGTTCTCTTAACTGACTGTGCATATCATTATCTCCGTCATCCCCCGGGGATTTTCCCGGGGGGATATACCTTATTTCTGTGGGATTTCCGTGATTTTCATGTCGGAGATATACACATTCACCAGGCGGAAATTATTGTCCATTGTGCGGCGGTACCGGTATGCCCCGTGGTCTTCTGCTTCTGCCACACTGCGCACGGCCTTACAGTCCCGGGGCAGGGCGGCCCACTGTGCCTTTGTCATTTCCCGGAAACCTTCCCCCGGATAGTTGACTACCGGCGGACGCTTCGCGGCCTGACTGGCGACGGCAGCCTCTTCTGCCGATGGTGCTTTGTAGTCCGTGATGCGATCGGGCGTCACTTTCATCGTGCCGCTGTACCCGAGAAAACTGTAATTTGGCGTTGTGACTGAACTCACCGCCCCGTTGCTTTTGTTCACACGGATGATGGTCAGCCACTCGCCCCGGCTGAAAACCTGTCCGCCCGGCTCAAAATCCTGTGTCCGGGTAACCACGCCGCCGCTTTCGTCCAGCATGGCACGCTCATAGATCAGGCGGTTCTGATAGTGGTTAACCCAGCGTTGTTGATGCTGAATCTGCCGTTCATGACAGCGGATCGCAATTTCGCGGGCCTGCTCCGTGGTGATGATGTCATCATCCAGGGCCGACCATAACGATCGACTTCCTTCATACTGGCTTTTTTCTGCCGGGCGCGGATACGTATCCAGCGGGAAACAGGCGCTGATATGGTCATGACTGCTGATGAGTTTTGCCATATTCAGATCCAGCGATTCAGCCCGCCACATCGTCAGATATTTCTGCGACTGCGCGATGGTCTTTTCAGCCTTGCGCAAATCAGCTTCGATTTTTTTGATACGACGCCAGCGAACGTCCGGACGTTCTTTATACTTCGCGTGAAGCAGTGCCGACCGCGCCCGCTCTTCCCAGTATTCCGCACGTTCAAAGAGCATCACGGCTCGTTTCATGCCGTTTTCAATACGCTGCGCATCACGACGGGCGCGGCGTTCGCTGTGATGCCCCACAAGAATGGGCTGACCGGGCGGGATCATCGCGGCCAGTCTTTCCACTTCATCAAGTGCCTGTGCGGATTCACTGGCCCGCTTTCCGCTGTATCCGGTAAACCGCTCCGCCCGTGCTTCCTGACGTTCAGCGAGCGTGCTGTCTTCATCCTCAATCTCTCCGGCAAGTGAGAGGAGCACGTCTTCCCGGCCCGGTGTCCAGGCTGGCGCGACAAACAGCGCCTGTTTTGGTGCCCAGCGGAAACCGGCATCATGCACTTTTTTATACGTCTCCGGGTCAAGACGTGACACGGCATACAGGCGCAGTTTGTTGTCATCCGGTGAGTAGGTCGCGCGGTACATCTGCACAGGGCTGGCGGCTTCCGGGGCGGTCATGGTGATTGCTGCTAATGTCATAAAATGTTCTCCTTCCGTCTGTTGCCGCCCCTCGCGGGGCGGCTCACCTCATCAGTTAAAAGCGCGTTTCAGTTCGAGTGTGCGGAGCACCTGCCCGAAGGCCGTGTTTTTCATGGCGGGGATGTGTACACCACGCCCCCGGTGAAAACTCCGGGCAATGTGTCGCCCGAAGGCTTTCAGCACGGGGTCAATTTCCGGCGCGGGGATGTCTTCGCGTCTGAAACGGGGATGACGGCGGGGCTTTACAGCCGCTGCGGAAGGTGAAACAATACTTACTGTCATAATTTAGCCTCTTATGACGTTAATTAATGAAACCGTAAAGACTGTTCGTGCAGTCTCTGCGGTGTGGATTAAGCAGGTCCCTGACCTGCTTTTTTCATATCTGCGTCTGACGTTCTCCGGTGTTTTCCTCCTTCTGTTCCTGCGTTCTCATTACCTGCCAGCCGGATGACTGACAGAACACATAAATGCGTATTGCCGGAGCCTGAAATAAATCCTGATTTTTAAAGAACATCACCCGTTGAGTTTCGGGAGCCGCGGTTTTGACGTTTCGCGGGAACCTGCTGCTGTATACCCTGTGGTATGAACTTCACCCGTTTGAGAACCTTCGCCGCAAGGGGCATCACTGCCACGGCCTGACGCACCTGTCCTGGGCAGAACGCAAAATTTTTTACCGGGTTTTGGGTAAAAAATTTTGTGGGCTGTTCATTTACCCTGGACAGTCAGTGCGGCAGGTTGTGGCTGTATCAGCCCCAGGCGACAGGGACTCATACGGGTGTGTGGCACCGGCAGGCAATGAGCAGGGACCCGCCGCAACGACGGAGAGCGCGTGCGCGAAACGGCGTTGCCCCTTACATCCCGGCGGCCTTTTGCCGGGATGCCGGGAGCGCAGGCCACGGCGCGACAAGGGTGGCGCGACCGGAACGGTCGCTGCAAGCCCGGGGTTTTCACGCATCGGACCGTAGCGACAGCCCGAAACCGCGCCAGCGGGTTCGGCGGAGACTGGCGGGTGCGCCAGCAGCTGCCTGTCGGAGTCGGGCCTGACGACCGGATGCCGCCAGGCAGCCGGGAGCCGAAGGTGCGCCCGGCAGACAGAACAACACTGCAGTAGTCAGAATCAGAGCAGCAGATAAAGGAACAACAACATCAGGAACAGTTCCATAACATAAGAAAGAAACACTCCTGAGTCAGACACATCACAGACGGGAAGGGTAACGGGCGACGCGCCAGCGTGGCCCGCTTCCCTTCCGGCAGGCGTCAGCCTGCCAGGGGTTTTCGCGCGGACTGACAGGCGGCCTCCACCGCCTGCCCCTGTATCACCTGTTTCTGCTACCCTGTAAGATGTAGTGACCGCCCAGGAAAACCGCCTGCTGATTCGCCACAAAATCGCAGATTTCATCAACAATCTGCGCGGTGGTGAGCGGTTTCTGCCCCATTTCACGACGCCGCGCATTAATCACGGCCCTGTAATTACGCAGAATTTCGCGGGTTTCTGTGCTGATATTCATGACATCGTCTCCCCGTCCAGCGCCTGTAACACAACGTCCATTGCTTCGCGTTCCTCCCTGACGAATGCGTCACCGTCGCCCCCGTTCTCACTCCCGACGGCATACAGGCGCTTCATTTCACTGCCTGCCAGCGCCATCACTTTTTCCAGCATCACCGCCGGGACTGTCACCTGACGGCTGGCGCGCTTTTCTTCCATCAGTTCACGAACAACGCCGTGAACAACGCTGACATCCGCACCATATTCAAAGGCATCGTCCAGCCGCTGCATGACGGTTTCCAGCTCATCGTCTGTCAGACTCCAGTCCTGGGCTATGTGACGCACATCCCCACGGGTCAGCACTACGGCAAAAACGCATTCACTGTCCGGCACGTCTGTATCCAGCACTTCGCGGATAATTTCTTTAACAGTACAGTACATGTTCTCGTCTCCTTTACAGGGGCGGCATTGCCGCCCCGTCCGTTAATCAGTCCAGAGCCGCGTAAATCGCGTTGCATTCGGGGTGAAATTCGATGTGACGCCACAACTGCGCATCGCGCATCCGGTAAAGCTGGGTCAGTCCTGCATCCCCGCTGTCGTGGTACAGCCACAACTGGCGGTTAATCACAAGGGAGGTCAGGATGATGCCTGCGGCATCAGCACTCACGGTACGGTCAAACCAGTTTGCACCGTTCACCATGTGGAAACGGTCGCCATCCGGCATCATGTAACCGCCACCGTCCGGCAGGCGGATGAAGTGCCAGAAGCCTCCCTGATATTCCGGCATCATTTTTTGCGCCAGCGCGTACACATACGCCTCGGCATACAGAAAATCGTTGCCAAACAGATACGGCAGAAAGGAGAGACGGTCGCACTCTTCAACATTCAGAGTGACAGGTTTCGCATATTGCATGATGTTTTCCTCCGTTGTTCACATATTCCGCGACACCGGGCGGTGCCGTGCCTCCATAAAAGCCGGGCGAACAGGCGGGGATGCAGGGGCGCAAGGGAAGCCGCAGCCTGACGCACACGGCTGACGGGAGTTGCAGGGTGAGACCGCGAAATCTGAGCGGGTGAACGACCGGAAAATCACGGCAGACGGGAAGGAGGGACCGGGTGACCGCAGCGGCGAAGCGTACCCTTGCATCAACGCCAGCCCGGCTAAGATGGAGGCACGGCACAGCCCGCACACGACGCTGAGGCCACATAACTGAAAAACCACAAGGCCATGCCCTGCATGGCCGGGTAAAGCGGAGCCGGCGGCGACTTCCTTTGTGCTCTGTCCGGGGACCGGCAGGAAAAAGGCGGGGATTTACCCCGCCAGTGTCATCATTTCCGGATTTTTGCCAGGGCATCCGCCATGCTGCGGATTTCGGTCCGGGCTTCCCGGACCACCTCCCGCAGAACACCACGGTCAAACCAGCGGCGGGGCGGTTCATCCGGTATACGCAGCACATCGCAGGCCAGCCCACTGGACAGGATATGCTCAATACACTCACTGACCAGATACATTTCCACCGACGAAAAACGTGCTCCCCGGTTCACGATGGCATCGAGCACCACGGGCAGGTTTTCGTCATCTTCATCGAGCCAGCAGGGGTGATCGCTTTCCTTCACGACCAGGCGAAAGCGGCGCGTCTGGCGGGTCAGCAACGTCTGACCGGTGGTGGTCAGCGCCGCACGGATACGCCGCGCATCTTCTGCCACCTGGTAACAGATGCTTCGTACCGCATCGTGCACCGCATCAAGAACAGCCCTGATTTCGTCTTCGGTCAGCCATTCTCCGGCATACGGGAAAGACACCTGCGTTCCGTCTGCCGGAAGTACCGGCAGCGACTGCCACTGACTGCCGGACAGTACCAGTTCCGCCCCGGTTCCGGTCAGTCTCTGAATGGCGGAGGCCAGGAGCGGCGGCAGTACGCCGCCGTGACGGTTGATAAGTAACGTCGCCAGCCGGGGCGCATCCAGCCGCACGTAAATGCTGATCCAGCCCGGATAGTTCGGATTTCGCTGGTCAACATCCGTCTCTTCCGGCCAGCCCTGCGCCAGCAGCAGGTTACGGGCGTGACGACAAATCAGTGCGTTCAGCGTGCTGTTTTCGTTCATGATTAAGCGTTCTCCCTGTATCGCCGCCCGCAGGGCAGGCGGCGATAACATCAGTTGTTTTCGTGTGTGTTGTTTTTCAGCAGGGTGCGGGCCTGATTAACCACCGCCTGACGGCGGGTAACGCATTCCGGGACGGCGAGGCCGTTATCACGGGCGGCCCACTCACGTTTCCACAGTGCCTGTTCAGCGGTCTGAATCAGGGACGCCAGCAGTTCAGCAGGGACGGTCACCTGGCGGTTTTCGCTCACGTTGCTGATAATCTCCATCACCGCGGCGGAAGAAATACCGGATTCAGTCCGCTGGTCTTCCGGGATGTCCTCCATGCGCGCCAGGACGGTCCTGATTTCATGATCGGTCAGAGAAATTTCCATACCGTCAGCCAGTGCCTGAATCTCTTCCGGGGACCAGATAACCAGCATCAGCGGCGCGTCTCCCGGATACTTTGCTGCCAGCTCCCGGCATAGCGTTTCGCATGTTCCGTACATTCTCGTCTCCTTCTCAATCTTTGAAGCAGGAATCCAGTTCCAGAATTTCGGTATACGCCTCCATAAACAGGCGATTGGCGCGATACAGCGTCTGGCGTGTCAGGCGTTCAACAAGCACATCGGAATCAAAGCGACAGCGATGCTCCATATCGTTCAGCCTGGCCCGAAGGTCACACATGGTGTTGGCCACCTCCGCCACGTCGGCGCGAAGTTTTTCGTGTCCGGCATAGTTCATTTACGCAGCCTCCGGCATAAACCAGTCATCATTCGCGGCCCCCTGCTGCATGGCCCGTTGCACGGCGGCAAGGCGTTGCTGCCCGGCACGGTGATACTGCTCAAGCAGCTCGATACCGATATACCGGCGTCCGGACTGGAGGGCGGCGACGCAGGTTGAGCCGCTGCCTGCAAACGGGTCCAGCACAATTGCGTTCGGGTGTGTGAAGCTCTCAATCAGCGGTTGCAGGCTGGTAACGGGCTTTTCCGTCGGGTGATGACGATTGCCAGAATATTTCCAGCCCAGCACGTCCGGCAGCGGGTTTTGTGGCAGACGTGGACGGCCTTTTGCCAGGATGTAGGCGCATTCGTGGCGATAGCCCACATATGCGGCCTTCGATGTGTAGTTTTTGGTGAAGACCAGGTGACCAACAACGCTGAATCCCGCATTTTTCCAGGCGGCCATAAAGCGATCGACGCGGTTCCAGCCGTAGAAGCTCACCATCAGCGCGTCTTTTTTGAGTACGCGGTACATTTCATTACAGGCCGGTTGCAGCCATTCATCGGTTTTATCGCCGGCGATGGTGCGCCCGGAACGGTCACGAAAACCGACGAGATATGGCGGGTCAGTTAATATGAAATCAATGGCGTTATCAGGGATACGCGTCATAACATCGATGCAGTTACCAAGGACAAAACGGGACATAACAACGCTCCTTCTCTTACAGAGGGCACCGGGAGGGCCCCCCTGTGGTGCCCGTTCCCCGCTGCCTGTGGGCTGTTCACCGCGTCCGGTAACGGGTCAGGCCGACCGTGGAATATCGCAGCCGTCGTCTTTTTGACGGCGAGAATATGCCGCGAAAGCGGCTTGAAGGGCGTTCATCAGAAAAGGGCGACAGGCTGGCGTACACTGTCACCGGTGCCAGCCGGGAGCAGTAAAAGCGCCCGTCCCGTGCCCGCCGGACGCGGGACACTGACCACAGGCAGCGTTCCTGCCGCGCCGCGTCAGCCGGCGCAGTAAAAAGAGGAGCACGGCGACATCCTTTGTCGGAAAAGAAACGGGCGGTTGCCCGCCCGTCTCCGTCATACTTCATCCCCCGTAATGCGCCACCTTGTCGACTATCCACTCCGGCGCGGTGACTTCCGGCAGCTCATCATCATCTGTCGGGGAAGACCATTCCAGTTCCCCCCACAGCACATCAACAAGCTCTCCACGCTCATATCGCTGCCAGCCACAGAAATTGCAGCCCTGTTCGGCGTACCAGTGCTCCAGCGTGCAGCCGAAACGGCGGCTTAATTCTGCAACAACGTTGCTTTCCGGCTGACACCACGGCGTGTCGAAATCCACTTGAATGAAGTTTTCTCCCTGACGGCTGATATTCACCTCATACCCCACAGGCCACTTCACGCCATACTGTTCCGTATACCAGTGATACGCAGAAGGAACACCGTTCAGAACACCACCGTTAAAGCCATTCACTTCAACATCCAGGCGGGTGGGCAGAACCGTCAGCAGGTCAAACGGCATGGTTTTTTCCGGCAGTACATTGTCACACAGACGGTTCCACCACACCGATACATCCTCGTTACTCCAGAAGCCACACCAGTCACCTCTTTTTGCGGTGAAATGCACGGTGATGGTTTCCCTGACCTCATCCGGTAATCCTTCCCAGCGACGCTGGCCAGTACCACTCTGCAGCCAGAGTTCATGCAGCATCAGGCAGTTTTGCTCATCCAGCAGTACACCGTTCTGCAGGTGTGTCAGCCAGCGGGTGAACGCGATATTCTCCGGCGATACAACACCACGTCCGGCATCCGTCAGTCCGGGGCACGGTTCAAACTGCACATCTTCAGTGGTCTGCAGAAGTCCGGCACTTCCGGCCAGAAACAGCTGAATACCTTCATTTGTGGCGCGGCGATAAAGCGGTGTGACGGCACCGCTGGCCAGTCGTTTAATCTCAGCAATCTGTGCCGGTTCACCAGAAAAATGCATACGATTCGAGCACCAGTTTGGCATGGGAATTCTCCTCTCACATGCGGCCTCCATCAGGCCGTGCCGCACCTGTAACCGGGCGACCGCATACGAATGCAGGTGCGGCCCCGAAGCCGCAGCGCGTGGAGGAGGAACGACGAAACGTGACCGGGTGAGGAGGCCGGCGACAGCGACACACTTGCATCGGATGCAGCCCGGTTAACGTGCCGGCACGGCCTGGGTAACCAGGTATTTTGTCCACATAACCGTGCGCAAAATGTTGTGGATAAGCAGGACACAGCAGCAATCCACAGCAGGCATACAACCGCACACCGAGGTTACTCCGTTCTACAGGTTACGACGACATGTCAATACTTGCCCTTGACAGGCATTGATGGAATCGTAGTCTCACGCTGATAGTCTGATCGACAATACAAGTGGGACCGTGGTCCCAGACCGATAATCAGACCGACAACATGAGTGGGATCGTGGTCCCAGACTAATAATCAGACCGACGATACGAGTGGGACCGTGGTCCCAGACTAATAATCAGACCGACGATACGAGTGGGACCGTGGTCCCAGACTAATAATCAGACCGACGATACGAGTGGGACCATGGTCCCAGACTAATAATCAGACCGACGATACGAGTGGGACCATGGTCCCAGACTAATAATCAGACCGACGATACGAGTGGGACCGTGGTCCCAGACTAATAATCAGACCGACGATACGAGTGGGACCGTGGTCCCAGTCTGATTATCAGACCGACGATACAAGTGGAACAGTGGGCCCAGAGAGAATATTCAGGCCAGTTATGCTTTCTGGCCTGTAACAAAGGACATTAAGTAAAGACAGATAAACGTAGACTAAAACGTGGTCGCATCAGGGTGCTGGCTTTTCAAGTTCCTTAAGAATGGCCTCAATTTTCTCTATACACTCAGTTGGAACACGAGACCTGTCCAGGTTAAGCACCATTTTATCGCCCTTATACAATACTGTCGCTCCAGGAGCAAACTGATGTCGTGAGCTTAAACTAGTTCTTGATGCAGATGACGTTTTAAGCACAGAAGTTAAAAGAGTGATAACTTCTTCAGCTTCAAATATCACCCCAGCTTTTTTCTGCTCATGAAGGTTAGATGCCTGCTGCTTAAGTAATTCCTCTTTATCTGTAAAGGCTTTTTGAAGTGCATCACCTGACCGGGCAGATAGTTCACCGGGGTGAGAAAAAAGAGCAACAACTGATTTAGGCAATTTGGCTGTGTTGATACAGCGGGTAATAATCTTACGTGAAATATTTTCCGCATCAGCCAGCGCAGAAATATTTCCAGCAAATTCATTCTGCAATCGGCTTGCATAACGCTGACCACGTTCATAAGCACTTGTTGGGCGATAATCGTTACCCAATCTGGATAATGCAGCCATCTGCTCATCATCCAGCTCGCCAACCAGAACACGATAATCACTTTCGGTAAGTGCAGCAGCTTTACGACGGCGACTCCCATCGGCAATTTCTATGACACCAGATACTCTTCGACCGAACGCCGGTGTCTGTTGACCAGTCAGTAGAAAAGAAGGGATGAGATCATCCAGTGAGTCCTCAGTAAGCAGCTCCTGGTCACGTTCATTACCTGACCATACCCGAGAGGTCTTCTCAACACTATCACCCCGGAGCACTTCAAGAGTAAACTTCACATCCCGACCACATACAGGCAAAGTAATGGCATTACCGCGAGCCATTACTCCTACGCGCGCAATTAACGAATCCACCATCGGGGCAGCTGGTGTCGATAACGAAGTATCTCCAACCGGTTGAGTATTGAGCGTATGTTTTGGAATAACAGGCGCACGCTTCATTATCTAATCTCCCAGCGTGGTTTAATCAGACGATCGAAAATTTCATTGCAGACAGGTTCCCAAATAGAAAGAGCATTTCTCCAGGCACCAGTTGAAGAGCGTTGATCAATGGCCTGTTCAAAAACAGTTCTCATCCGGATCTGACCTTTACCAACTTCATCCGTTTCACGTACAACATTTTTTAGAACCATGCTTCCCCAGGCATCCCGAATTTGCTCCTCCATCCACGGGGACTGAGAGCCATTACTATTGCTGTATTTGGTAAGCAAAATACGTACATCAGGCTCGAACCCTTTAAGATCAACGTTCTTGAGCAGATCACGAAGCATATCGAAAAACTGCAGTGCGGAGGTGTAGTCAAACAACTCAGCAGGCGTGGGAACAATCAGCACATCAGCAGCACATACGACATTAATCGTGCCGATACCCAGGTTAGGCGCGCTGTCAATAACTATGACATCATAGTCATGAGCAACAGTTTCAATGGCCAGTCGGAGCATCAGGTGTGGATCGGTGGGCAGTTTACCTTCATCAAATTTGCCCATTAACTCAGTTTCAATACGGTGCAGAGCCAGACAGGAAGGAATAATGTCAAGCCCAGGCCAGCAAGTGGGCTTTATTGCATAAGTGACATCGTCCTTTTCCCCAAGATAGAAAGGCAGGAGAGTGTCTTCTGCATGAATATGAAGATCTGGTACCCATCCGTGATACATTGAGGCTGTTCCCTGGGGGTCGTTACCTTCCACGAGCAAAACACGTAGCCCCTTCAGAGCCAGATCCTGAGCAAGATGAACAGAAACTGAGGTTTTGTAAACGCCACCTTTATGGGCAGCAACCCCGATCACCGGTGGAAATACGTCTTCAGCACGTCGCAATCGCGTACCAAACACATCACGCATATGATTAATTTGTTCAATTGTATAACCAACACGTTGCTCAACCCGTCCTCGAATTTCCATATCCGGGTGCGGTAGTCGCCCTGCTTTCTCGGCATCTCTGATAGCCTGAGAAGAAACCCCAACTAAATCCGCTGCTTCACCTATTCTCCAGCGCCGGGTTATTTTCCTCGCTTCCGGGCTGTCATCATTAAACTGTGCAATGGCGATAGCCTTCGTCATTTCATGACCAGCGTTTATGCACTGGTTAAGTGTTTCCATGAGTTTCATTCTGAACATCCTTTAATCATTGCTTTGCGTTTTTTTATTAAATCTTGCAATTTACTGCAAAGCAACAACAAAATCGCAAAGTCATCAAAAAACCGCAAAGTTGTTTAAAATAAGAGCAACACTACAAAAGGAGATAAGAAGAGCACATACCTCAGTCACTTATTATCACTAGCGCTCGCCGCAGCCGTGTAACCGAGCATAGCGAGCGAACTGGCGAGGAAGCAAAGAAGAACTGTTCTGTCAGATAGCTCTTACGCTCAGCGCAAGAAGAAATATCCACCGTGGGAAAAACTCCAGGTAGAGGTACACACGCGGATAGCCAATTCAGAGTAATAAACTGTGATAATCAACCCTCATCAATGATGACGAACTAACCCCCGATATCAGGTCACATGACGAAGGGAAAGAGAAGGAAATCAACTGTGACAAACTGCCCTCAAATTTGGCTTCCTTAAAAATTACAGTTCAAAAAGTATGAGAAAATCCATGCAGGCTGAAGGAAACAGCAAAACTGTGACAAATTACCCTCAGTAGGTCAGAACAAATGTGACGAACCACCCTCAAATCTGTGACAGATAACCCTCAGACTATCCTGTCGTCATGGAAGTGATATCGCGGAAGGAAAATACGATATGAGTCGTCTGGCGGCCTTTCTTTTTCTCAATGTATGAGAGGCGCATTGGAGTTCTGCTGTTGATCTCATTAACACAGACCTGCAGGAAGCGGCGGCGGAAGTCAGGCATACGCTGGTAACTTTGAGGCAGCTGGTAACGCTCTATGATCCAGTCGATTTTCAGAGAGACGATGCCTGAGCCATCCGGCTTACGATACTGACACAGGGATTCGTATAAACGCATGGCATACGGATTGGTGATTTCTTTTGTTTCACTAAGCCGAAACTGCGTAAACCGGTTCTGTAACCCGATAAAGAAGGGAATGAGATATGGGTTGATATGTACACTGTAAAGCCCTCTGGATGGACTGTGCGCACGTTTGATAAACCAGGGAAAAGATTCATAGCCTTTTTCATCGCCGGCATCCTCTTCAGGGCGATAAAAAACCACTTCCTTCCCCGCGAAACTCTTCAATGCCTGCCGTATATCCTTACTGGCTTCCGCAGAGGTCAATCCGAATATTTCAGCATATTTAGCAACATGGATCTCGCAGATACCGTCATGTTCCTGTAGGGTGCCATCAGATTTTCTGATCTGGTCAACGAACAGATACAGCATACGTTTTTGATCCCGGGAGAGACTATATGCCGCCTCAGTGAGGTCGTTTGACTGGACGATTCGCGGGCTATTTTTACGTTTCTTGTGATTGATAACCGCTGTTTCCGCCATGACAGATCCATGTGAAGTGTGACAAGTTTTTAGATTGTCACACTAAATAAAAAAGAGTCAATAAGCAGGGATAACTTTGTGAAAAAACAGCTTCTTCTGAGGGCAATCTGTCACAGGGTTAAGGGCAATTTGTCACAGACAGGACTGTCATTTGAGGGTAATTTGTCACACTGAAAGGGCAATTTGTCACAACACCTTCTCTAGAACCAGCATGGATAAAGGCCTACAAGGCGCTCTAAAAAAGAAGATCTAAAAACTATAAAAAAAATAATTATAAAAATATCCCCGTGGATAAGTGGATAACCCCAAGGGAAGTTTTTTCAGGCATCGTGTGTAAGCAGAATATATAAGTGCTGTTCCCTGGTGCTTCCTCGCTCACTCGAGGGCTTCGCCCTGTCGCTCGACTGCGGCGAGCACTACTGGCTGTAAAAGGACAGACCACATCATGGTGCTGTGTTCATTAGGTTGTTCTGTCCATTGCTGACATAATCCGCTCCACTTCAACGTAACACCGCACGAAGATTTCTATTGTTCCTGAAGGCATATTCAAATCGTTTTCGTTACCGCTTGCAGGCATCATGACAGAACACTACTTCCTATAAACGCTACACAGGCTCCTGAGATTAATAATGCGGATCTCTACGATAATGGGAGATTTTCCCGACTGTTTCGTTCGCTTCTCAGTGGATAACAGCCAGCTTCTCTGTTTAACAGACAAAAACAGCATATCCACTCAGTTCCACATTTCCATATAAAGGCCAAGGCATTTATTCTCAGGATAATTGTTTCAGCATCGCAACCGCATCAGACTCCGGCATCGCAAACTGCACCCGGTGCCGGGCAGCCACATCCAGCGCAAAAACCTTCGTGTAGACTTCCGTTGAACTGATGGACTTATGTCCCATCAGGCTTTGCAGAACTTTCAGCGGTATACCGGCATACAGCATGTGCATCGCATAGGAATGGCGGAACGTATGTGGTGTGACCGGAACAGAGAACGTCACACCGTCAGCAGCAGCGGCGGCAACCGCCTCCCCAATCCAGGTCCTGACCGTTCTGTCCGTCACTTCCCAGATCCGCGCTTTCTCTGTCCTTCCTGTGCGACGGTTACGCCGCTCCATGGGTATTTTCAGTGTTGCCACCATCGTCTGCAGCTGGCTGACGTACCAGGAGTCAGAGAGCGGAACCAGCCGGTGAGTCTGCTGACCGGCGGGCATTCTCCCCGCCGTCCTGGCAGCTTTTTCGGTCCGTTGTTTCAGGGTCGCAAGCTGCACAAACGGATACGGAGGCGCAAGCGAAAAATCCCCCCGCGTCAGCGCCAGTGCTTCATTAATGCGTGCTCCGGTGTTCCACAGTGTGGCCAGCAGCATCTTGCGGTGCAGATCCGGGACGTAATGGAGCAGGGCACTCACTTCCGGAGCCAGCAGATATTTTGGCAGTTCATCATGGACCATCGACATCTGGCGAAGTGCCAGAGCTGCCGGATAATCAATGGCAACAGGCAGCGATGCAGGCTGCCCGGCAGAATACACTGCCGGTACCATGACTGCAGACTGGCTGTGTATAACGGAGCCTGACATTTATATTCCCCAGAACATCAGGTTAATGGCGTTTTTGATGTCATTTTCGCGGTGGCTGAGATCAGCCACTTCTTCCCCGATAACGGAGACCGGCACACTGGCCATATCGGTGGTCATCATGCGCCAGCTTTCATCCCCGATATGCACCACCGGGTAAAGTTCACGGGAGACTTTATCTGACAGCAGACGTGCACTGGCCAGGGGGATCACCATCCGTCGCCCGGGCGTGTCAATAATATCACTCTGTACATCCACAAACAGACGATAACGGCTCTCTCTTTTATAGGTGTAAACCTTAAACTGCATTTCACCAGTCCCTGTTCTCGTCAGCAAAAGAGCCGTTCATTTCAATAAACCGGGCGACCTCAGCCATCCCTTCCTGATTTTCCGCTTTCCAGCGTTCGGCACGCAGACGACGGGCTTCATTCTGCATGGTTGTGCTTACCAGACCGGAGATATTGACATCATATGCCTTGAGCAACTGATAGCTGTCGCTGTCAACTGTCACTGTAATACGCTGCTTCATAGCACACCTCTTTTTGACATACTTCGGGTATACATATCAGTATATATTCTTATGCCGCAAAAATCAGCGCGCAAATACGCATACTGCTATCTGGCTTTTAGTAAGCCTTATGTATTTTACCTTTCGTTATGTTAACCAATAAAAATTAAAATCTGACTTATAAAAACAAAGCGTAATTACCGCATTCCCGTTTCGTATGGATCCGACTTTATTTGAATAAACGACTTTCCGGAAGTGTACAACGCTGAGAAAATCATCATATCGCTGTTTTCCGCCCCTGCGCGGCGCATCACAGTCCAGAGATACAACACAACATATAGTGCCATGGGCAACTGTATGAGGCACTACATGCTGTGCTGACGGGATGTAACGCTGTGCGGAGGGAGAGGAAGATCCGTAACTTGGGGTTTTCGGATCTCAGTGGAGAAAACTGAAAGAAAACAAAAACTCACACATAAATTAAAATGTCAACACAAAAAACAACGAATAGCACTTTTTGCATTCTCGCATAGCACTAATTGCTAAAACGGAGTATATTTGCGTCATCGGCTGCTTCAGGTGGCCTCATGACCATCTTTAAGGAGAATATTGTGGACACAAGTCTGATTGGACCGATCCTTACGGCGCTGCTTGCCGCTGCGGGGTTCTACTGTAAGTTTTGGTTTACGCGTTATCAGGCCTCCCGTGATCAGGCCCAGAAAGTCAGCCGGGCGATCGAGGATGTCCTGAGCAAAATGGCCGCGCTGTTCGGACAGAAGAAACCTGCCCGGATACTGAGAGAGGAATTTTCCGCTGTTATTGCGCCGCTTCATCAGGAAATGCGTATCCTTGACGATATGACGTCCCGTCTGCCGCTGAAATGGCTGCAGCGCGAACAGCGCCACGTTCTTTATCATGCCCGATGGCTGCAGCGGTATCTGGATTCGCGCAGGGGCGGCAGTGACGGGGACTTTTTCCTGCTATTGCACGATGTGGCGATGGGGACCGATTATCAGGTTGCTGACATTCTGGCATCGCAGCATGACTGTAAGCAGCGTCGTGGATCACAGCTGCCGGTTAACCTGAAAACCTGCCCCTAAGAGGGGGCAGTTGAAAGCAGATAATATCCGGCATCAGTCGGGTGATCCCGACACCACATATGGCATGCGTCTGGCTTCATCAAAGTCCCGCAGCTCCTGCGCCAGCCTCATGATCTCTGCGCTTGGTACCGGGAGTTTACCCAGGAGTTCCTTAAATCGACTGGCAACCGACTGGATTGACACGCTGTTGGTCCTGGCTGTTTTCAGATTGGTATAAACAAGGCGGGAAAGTGGCTTTGTCAGCGCCTTGTCTTCCATGAATCGCTTGAATGTCCAGAGATAAATATCTACCAACTCCAGACCTGCACTCTTGGTACCGGACTGGAATACAAGTGGTTCAGCCGGCATATTTTTCATGTTCATAACAGGTAATCCGGGCCCCAGTTCCCAGGGCATATCCCGTATCTGGTAGTAAAACTCGTTAAGTTCACGCTGGGTGGTGTTGAACTGTGACTGCTGGTCAACAATGATACTGGCCTTTCTTTCTGGTGCCCCCAGTCGGGAACAGATCCCGTGCAATACGGACTGAAAGCCAATCATATTGGGCATAATCCGCAGCCTTTCCTTGTTGGTTTTACAGTTATAGCCCAACTGTTCAAAATTGGCTGACGCCCAGTTCAGGGCATCGGTGATCAGCTGCTTCGACCGGTGGTCCAGCGCGCTGGCTGCCGTCCTGCTGATCAGTTCATCACTGACGGTACAAAAAAGTTCCGACGCACGCTCATCATGCGCCTCCAGCCTTGCCGTCCATGCGTTTGAAGCAAGTTCATCATCAAACAGGCTGGCCAGATTCAGCAGCAGGGGGTAGCGCAGAGGGGTCCAGTATGCAGACCAGGGTACGGCTGGATTCATTCCCTGATCAAATACCTGGTCGAAGAACGAAATAATGGCATGATCGCGCTTTACTACCTGCCAGATGTCAAACCGTATCCGGTGCTTTTTCTGCAGAACCAGCAGCGTATCTACAAGGTCAGAAAGGCGGTGCAAGCCCAGTTCCGCAGCGTGCAGGCGCTGCACGCCAAGCGTTTTGCGTATTACGGCTAGATCCGCTTCAGCAACCTTATCCAGATTAGCATCAGACGACAGCACTCCGTAGGAGAGGACTGGCTGGGTTTTGTCAAAAAGGTTTCGGCCAGTCTGGCCTGTTTCATCCACATAAAAGTGCATTCAGAGATCCTTTACCAGGCAGGAGGAAGGGAAACGGCATAATCCGGGTCAATGTAAAACCTTTCTGCAGCCAGCTGCAAGTGATCCACTTAAGGCTTTAATGACCTCAATACTGGGTTCACGGCAATGAACAAACGGGCCGGATCACAGACCCGTTTTTTAGGGATTACATCTGCCCGGGCTGCAGAAACTCGATTCTGGCAATGGCCGACCTAGACACAGATTTCCCGTCACAGTCTATGCCGAAAGTTGCGTTTCCGTCCGGCGGGAGGTCACGGACTGATGTATAGGCATATGACAGAGCCGTTTCAAGAACTCCTTTTTCATAAACAATATCCGCCTCGAACCAGACAATACAGGGATGAAGCACGCTCAGATAATGCGGTTTAAGATCGTGGCCGTATTTCTTCTGGTAGGCCTTACAGACATCCTCTACCAGCTCCGGCAGCCAGAGGTAATCATGCAGTCCATTTTCACTGGCGTTAAAATGTAATTCCCGGACTAAATGGCCAAAAGGCCCCCAGTGGATTTTATCGCCGGTTCTGAGCTGAAACATCTCATCCGGAACGCCCCCCGGAACATCCCATTCCTTCAGGTGTGTACGGACCATCTCATTCGGGGCCAGGTCAAGCAGCATTTTCATGGCGAGGGATTCTGACTGATTTAGCGCCAGTAACCCCGCCGGAAAAGTATTACCGGCGAAAGTCCGGGTGCCATGAAACCACAGAGCCCGGGTGAATGGTCCCGGTTCGCCCAGTTCCGCACAGACGTATTCTCTCAGATACTGAGGTGCATCAACCAACTGGCGAGGATTAAGCTCGTAGATACTTTCAAGATCGAGCGAAAGCAGCACTTTTTTCAGCTTTTCAGGGGAACAGCCAAACCCGGCAGATAATGTATGCAACGCCTGAGTTCGTGAGGAGCAATCGAGAATCAACATGGTGTAAATCCCTTACAAATCCAATATGTTAACATCGGGGGCTCGACGGCGGGCCATATTGTCGAGCAGCAGGGTCGCATAATATTTCAGAAAGGGTAAAAACTCCGGAGCGCTGAAGCTGGCGTAGACTTCTCCATCTTTCTGAGATTCCCTGAAAACAATCCAGTCTACAAGGTGTGCATCGCTGGCTGACTCTACCTGGACGCAGAAATGAGCAACTGAATTCCGCATCTTATGGATCAACTCCCGCAGGTTCATTTCCGGTCCGGGCAGCTGTGACTCATGTAATCCCATTTCAGCTTTAAGTTGCCGCGTTAAACGGTCGGCAAGCAGGAAAGAGAGCGCTCTCTCTTTCGGTAACACGATAAGACCCAGGAGGCAATTCAGGGTCAACGTGTAGTTGTACTGCTCCCTGAATGGTTTGCCCAGCACCTCAATCATTTCGTTATATTGATCGATAAGCGCCAGTGTTCGCTGAACAAAATCGGTCTCAAAATCTGAATAATTTCCCATTTAACCCTCCCGTTCCGGTTCGAGAATCCACTATATCATCCGGCCAGCCTGACGGCTCAGGTACGGCATTTCCTACTATGATATTTTTCGGATCCCGGTGAAAAAAGAGAGAAACATGCAGATACCATGCATATCCATATGTTTGGCATCTGCATATGACAGGCATACGCATATCTCACACATCTGCATATTTATAACATATACATATGTATCACATCTGCATATACTAAACATATATAAAAGCCGCCTTGCCAGGAGGAAGACATGAGAACCGTATCTATTTTCAAAAATGGCAATAACCGCGCGATCCGTCTGCCCCGCGATCTGGATTTTGAGGGGGTGAGTGAGCTGGAGATTGTACGGGAAGGGGACAGAATCATTCTGCGTCCCCTCCGCCCGAGCTGGAGCTCATTCCTGGAGCTAGAAAAGGCCGATCCGGGCTTTATGACGGAACGCGAGGACGTTGTCTGCGACGAAGGACGATTTAACCTGTGAACAAGATCTATATGCTCGACACGAACATCTGCTCGTTCATCATGCGCGAGCAGCCTGAAGCAGTGCTTAAGAATCTGGAGCAGGCGGTGCTGCGCGGTCACCGTATCGTGGTCTCGGCCATCACCTACTCCGAGATGCGCTTCGGCGCCACCGGTCCAAAGGCATCGCCACGCCACGTGCAGCTGGTTGACGCGTTCTGCGCCCGTCTCGATGCCATCCTGCCCTGGGATCGCGCTGCGGTGGATGCAACCACGGAGGTTAAGGTGGCGCTGCGCCTCGCCGGCACGCCGATCGGTCCAAACGACACGGCGATCGCCGGGCACGCCATCGCCACCGGGGCAATACTGGTGACGAATAATGTGAGAGAGTTTGAGCGGGTGCCTGGACTGGTACTGGAAGACTGGGCAGGATAAAGGAGTAAGGCCGCCCCCGACGGACTTACCACTATTTTGCGATGTCAGTCGTATTCATTTTCAGCGTTAAAAAAGGGCTCTATACGAATACGTGTATCAGCGTGAGTAAGTTTCGGCGGCCTGATAAATCCACTATTTCCCAGCTGGACAGCCAGTTGCCACATGGCATCACTACGGGGAATGCTACGATAATTCCTCTCTGTGAGGAAAGCGGCATAATCCTGATGCCCGAACGTCATGAGCACCTGTCTGATGAACTTGTGTGACCCACCGTCATTTTTAAGACATTGCATCAGCAGTGCCTGCTTCTGCCGGTCATCGGTTATTTTGGTGGAGAACCTTATCAGGGCTTGCTGGCTGAGAAGTGGTGCCTCAGAGAGCAGGGCTTCATCTTTTTCCCAGAGCCAGTTCAGGATACTGATACAGACTTCATCTGCAATCTTATCGCCATTCAGAATTAAACGAGTAATCCCCAGGTCAAACTGGTCATCAGAAAATAAAACAAGCTCGTAATTATCACTCAATAATACAGGACGGGCACAAATAAGTGCATAAAGTAGTGATGTCAGTTTGTCACCTTCTTCGTACAGTGCCTGATAAAGTTGTTCAAACACAGTACTGGTTGGTGCCAGCCATTTTTGCTTGATTAGTACCGCAGCATTATTCAGTGGTAAGTTTTCTGGCACATTAATAAGAGTTATCCTAAATGCCATGGTTATCGCTATTAACGCTTCTTTACTGATATGAGGTGATGTAACAGCCTTAATAAGTAATTGCGAGAACTGAACATCAGTCAAAGGCAACGAGTCATTTGGCAATAAAGAATAATTAATATTAAGCCACTCACAAAAAGTATCACCAGCAATTGACGCATCTTCACTCAGTAGAGAAATAACATTATTCCAGCAAGGGGTAATATGATTATGATGAGCCAGAAGTGAATACAGGTTTTGATCATAAGAAATTTCTGTTGTTTCGGTATTCTCTTTGTTCAGGATAACTGATACGTCTTCCAGTACGAAGCTCATACTTTCTGTCATGTACTTTGCATCATCCCAGTCAACGAATGTCGAATTAAGAAAATCAGGAATGAGATCATTTTCTTCAGAGTGTATAAAAACATCACGAATGAATGATGATATGTTTTCATAAACATATTTTTCAAGGTTCGGAATACGAAGCGATTTTATTAAAGCAACAGGCTTCTTACGGAAGGTATCACTGTTATTCTCTGACTCATGAGAAAGTGAGAAACAAATGTTTTGCAGGTTTAACGTGGAATAGGTCCACAATTTTTTCTGTACCACCAAATGCAATGTTTCCTGCCCAGAGTCACTCCGGGCCAAAGGAATGTTAGTCAGGCGACAACCTGAATTCCGCAGGTTTTCACAGAAAAACTGCGCACAATTCTCCGGTAAGGACGTTACGAGATTAAATTGCAAATCGATGAGTCTCTGCAGTTCTTCCCGAGTTATCTGAGAGACGGCTTCCCAAGAAAGTATCGGTAAGGACAGTAATACCGGGAGAAGATTTTGTTCAGCTACGGTATCATTCAGGCGCCCAATCTGGTGGATCATAGTGGATAAATGACCATCCCCGTCGACCATTAATCTGATATATTCCCGCTGCGCAGCAGGTTCCCATAGGGGGAAGATCTCATTGGCCAGTCTTACCATCCGCCGTTCGGCTCCGACCTCTGCCTGCATCCTCATGATAGTCTTCAGAGAGTTCGTATCATTGCGCATGAGGTACCAGAGAATCTGAGGATGCCATGCATTGTCATGCATCAGTATGCCCAGTCCATGCAATTTTGCTACTGTGTTAGCAATATTGCTGAGGGGCATTTTTGCCGTTTCATCAGGTAATCTTCCTGACGTCACAGCCCTGATAAAGTTATTGTCTTCCGTGCTCAGACTACCTGGCATAAAGACTGAGCGGTAGGCCATATAGTCAGTGGAAAGATAACCATGAGATAGAAGGAAATAAATAAAATCAATATTTGCGGCATTATCAGTAATGGATTCTCCGTCATGTTGTTCAGGCGTTGAACAACATGCAATATATCTTTCGAAACCTGATCTCCCCATTTTATTGATGAAAAAAGCAAGATCATACGAGGATGCATTCTGAATCTCGCACCTGTTTTTTTTAATATTTTCCTCCAATCGAGAAACATCATTATTTAGTTTCTTTTGAATAATCGCTATTCTTTCCTGATATTCCTCCTTCATAACCTGAGCTGTTTTTTTATCGATTGTTGTTATAGTAATGTTATATCCACTAGGTTTAATGCTGATTATTTGGTTGCTCAGCAAAGAAAGAAATGTATTTTCATTTTGGATTACATCATCAAAATCATATTGCCCTCCTGTACCTGTCATAATATGTAATCGGGGTGCTGTTTTTTCACTGATATATGGCCGCAAAATTTCACTTCTTAACTCATGTTCAGTGACCACTTCTTCATTATGTAGTTTAGATAGTTCAGTTAGACACGTTTCAATTTTGTTTTTTAGATTATTGCAATAATCCTCTCTTAATTTACCTGATGTATATTCAGATACAATGCTATAAAGCATTCCTTTTTTCTGATCTATCCTGTGATAGTCTTCAGCATAAAGGTTTTTATAGGTGATCAGTGAAATAAGACGCTTTAAATCTCCTCCATTATTCACAATATTCCGGTAAAGACGAAATTCATTCGCAATGTTATGCATAACCCGCATATCAGGAATAAAAAGAGCCAGTCTGGCAAGGCAGTCTTTGAATCCTTCCTGCCTGAGTTCATCAAGTGTAAATTTACTTAGAAAATGCTCAGAAGCATTCTCACTGTCCATTACTGGGATTACTGGTATGACGAAATCGAAAAATTTTGTCCGTGATTCTGGTGTTATGAAAAGATTATCCCTGACAGCGTAGATAAATCGGACAGGATTGTCTGTGGGGAGGCAGTTATTGATAAGCTGATTTATTTCCCGGAGTTTGATAAAAATGGCTCCGTCATTATGACGGTCAAGATCCTCAAATATGACTACATTGTATTGTGTCTGTTCGAAAAAGTAGACGATTTCATCAATGTACACATTGAGAAGAGAAGGGGCCGCAGGGCGTGTTGTAATGGCACCTTTCAGTATGTCAACTTTATCAATACTTACACGCCGATCAAATACCCCTGTACGGTGCAATTTCTTCAGTGCAAAGAATAAAGCAGTAAAAAGAAATATCCCGGCGCTACCAAACCTAGCGAGTACAGGCAACTCCAGCAGAAACTGACTCAGTTCTGGCGACAGGGAGAGCTTTTCCCGGATGTAATCCGGGAAAAGAAAAAGCAGACCAGTTGCCGTCGAAGCCAGTATGAATAACAGACTGGCCGTCATCATGGCTATCTGACACGCACTTACGTCAGAAATGCGCTCCAGACGGGAATAGGGTAACACACTTTTTTTCTCTTTATAGAGCAGTTGTTGCAGGATGCTGTACTCGATTGTTTTCTCTTCGGCTTTTCCCGCTTTTTTTTCGTTATCATCATAGTCGGGCTTACCCTCAACTGACAGCGAATCTCCGGGGTATGCCCGCTGCATTTCAAAGTCAGCCAGTGATACGGTCATCACCCGAAAGTCATTATCCTCCGCCCTTTCCCATGTCAGTAATACCGAACTTTTACCGGCCCCGTACGGCCCTGTTACTGCAATATTTCTGATATCCGGGCGAGAACAGGCAAAATTCAAAGCTTCGATATAGCTTTGTGCTTTTTCATCTGTAATGACTGAGGGAGTCAGTGGTTCATAGGAGGTGTTAATCTGTTCTTCCTGAGCTTTGTTAGCACTCAGTACTGGCATCAGTGCTTCAGTTCGGGATGGTCTTCTCATGTTGATCTTCCAACATTGTTGATTTAACAGGCATTATAACTTCTGAAAACCAAAAAGATAATAAAGGCAAAGGGATACAAGAATTGGCTTATCAAATACTCGGAGATGGTGGGCTCCGACTTCACCAGAAACCGGATCTGCACGGGGAAAGAGAGAAAATAACATAGGCTGAACATATCCATATGCCTGACATCTGCATATTCATGGTATACGCATATCCTCACCATCTGCATATGCTGAATCTATACATATGCCTAACATCTGCCTATACTAAACATATGCACACACCCGGTGCAATGAACATCATTCCGGATATGCATCACATATCCACACTTACCCGGGAGAGAATCATGAGAACCGTATCCATTTTTAAAAATGGCAACAACCGTGCTATCCGCCTTCCACGCGATCTGGATTTTGAGGGGGTGAGCGAGCTGGAGATCGTCCGGGAAGGGGACAGCATCATTCTGCGCCCCGTCCGGCCGACCTGGGGCTCATTCCTGGAGCTAGAAAAGGCCGATCCGGACTTTATGACGGAGCGCGAGGACGTTGTCAGCGACGAAGGACGAGTTAACCTGTGAACAAGATCTATATGCTCGACACGAACATCTGCTCGTTCATCATGCGCGAGCAACCTGAAGCATTGCTTAAGCACCTGGAGCAGTCGGTGCTGCGCGGTCACCGTATCGTGGTCTCGGCCATCACCTACTCCGAGATGCGCTTCGGTGCCACCGGTCCGAAGGCCTCGCCACGCCACGTGCAACTGGTTGACGCGTTCTGTGAGAGGCTCGATGCCGTCCTGCCGTGGGACCGCGCCGCGGTGGATGCGACCACGGAGATTAAGGTGGCACTGCGTCTCGCCGGCACGCCGATCGGTCCGAACGACACGGCGATAGCCGGACACGCCATCGCTGCCTGTGCCATTCTGGTGACGAATAATGTGAGAGAGTTTGAGCGGGTACCGGGTCTTGTGCTGGAAGACTGGGTAAGATAACGCTGTAAAACAAAACAGGCGGTCAGGCGCGGCCGGCCGCTCTTTCAGGCAGCGGTATATAAAGGAATAAAAAAATGCCACTGATCACGCGGCTTATGCTGCAAAACTTCAAAAAGTTTCCGGAACTGGACCTGCGCTTCAGCAACGATCGTAACATTCTGGTTGGGGACAATGAGTCCGGGAAAAGCACTATTCTGCTGGCTCTTGACCTTGTGCTGAGTGACAGCAGGCATCGGGTTGAGGCGCTGGGGGTGGAATCGCTCCTGTCACAGTCAGCAGTCAGGCATTTTCAGGAAGGTGAGCGCCGTGCCGATCAGTTACCCGTGCTGACCGCTGACGTTTTCCTGAGTAATGGGGGAGAGCCTGACCTGAACGGCAGGCAAAATCTGGCGGGTATCGATGCGGATGGTCTCAGAATGCGCATTGCTCCCATGATGGAGGAATACGGTCAGGATATACACCATGTTTTGCAGCAGGATCCTGATAATTTTCCCTATGAATACTATTCCGTGCAGTTCAGCACATTCTCCGGTGGTCATTTCGCAGGCTTCAGACGCTATCTGCGCCATCTGTTCTTAGACAGTGCACGCATTGATAACGAGCATGCCGCACAGGAGTATACGCGCACAGTTTACAGCGTCAATGTGCCGGTGGCCGATCGGTACCGGCTTGAAAACAGTTACCGGCAACAGAAAATGCACTTCTGCGCCCGGCATCTGTCCGCCATAAACGACACGCTGAAAACGTATCAGTTTGGCGTGCGTTCCGGCGCTAAATCAGGTCTTGAGGCGAACCTGGACATTACTGAGGACGGTATTTCCATTCGTCACCGCGGAAAAGGAAGACAGTGTTTCATCAAAACGGAGTTTGCGCTGCAGCGGCATCAGCAGCAGGGGGGAGAGATCCACGCGCTGTTGCTTGAGGAGCCGGAGAATCATCTCAGCCATGTCAGTATGAAGAGGCTGGTTAATCAGCTTGCCACGGAACGGCAGACGCAGGTGTTTATTGCCACACACAGTAGCCATATCTCCTCCCGCCTCGACCTACGTAAGGCTATTCTCCTCGGAGCTACCCGGCCGGTACTGATGAATGAACTTTCCGCTGAGACTGCCGCCTTCTTCATGAAAGCACCGGATAATAACGTGCTGGAATTTGCGCTGGCCAGACGCGTGCTGCTCGTGGAGGGGGATGCTGAGTTTATTCTGATCGAGGCCTTTTATCACCGCCTGTATGGCAGGGCACCGGAGGATGACGGGGTTCACATCATCGCTATCGGCGGAACGAGTTTCCGTCGTTATCTTGAACTGGCCCGTCTTCTGGAAAATCGTGTCGCGGCCCTTCGCGACAATGACGGCAACTATCAGCAAAATTGCGATGAACGCTATGCTGACGTGCTTTGTTCCCGCTCCCGGGTATTTGCTGACCACGACAACAGCCGCTCCACATTTGAAATCTGCCTGTATCAGGATAATGCCGACCTGTGTGATGCGCTTTTCCGCGGAACCCGCCGGACACTCACGGTTCAGGATTACATGCTGGCCAATAAGGCAGAAGCAGCATTCCAGCTGTTACAGTTGCACGCCGAAAAGCTGACCGTTCCTGATTATATCCAGGAGGCACTGGCATGGATAAGAGAGTGATATTTGCGGTTGCCGGCTCGGGTAAAACCACGCTGCTGATACGTCGGTTAAGAGAGGACCGGCGGACGCTGATCCTGACCTTCACCGTAAATAATGAAGCACATCTGCGGGCGCAGATTATCAGACGCTTTGGCTACATACCGTACGGGATCCGTGTGATGACCTGGTTTGAGTTTCTGCACGGTTTCTGTTTTCGCCCTTTCCTGCAGGAGCAACTGTCATCGCGTGGTCTGAGCTTCAACCAGCCCCCTTCCAGAATACCGCGCACGAATATCCGGCATTATCAGGATCCCGCCGGACGGCTGTATCACCGGCGGCTCGCACACCTGCTGACAGCCCGGGGGTTGCTGCCAGATATCCGTACCCGACTTGCCCGTTACTACGATGAGTTGTTCGTTGATGAAGTCCAGGACTTTGCCGGCCATGACTTTAATTTTCTGCTGGAGCTATGCCGCGCGGAAATCTCAGTGCTGTGCTGCGGGGATTTTTATCAGCATACCTTTGACACAAGCCGCGACGGCAACGTCAATGCTACGCTGCATGAAGACATAACCCGATACGAGGCTCGCTTCAGGGCTGCGGGTATCATGGTGGATTGTGAGACGCTCAGCCGGACATGGCGCTGTTCAGCTACAGTGTGTGAGTTCATTACCGGACAACTGAACATTCGCATTTCGGCTCATGGAACACATACCACCCAGATTGAAATCGTCACGGATGAAGCGCGTTCAGCGGCCCTGCACGCGGACAACACGATGATCAAGCTCTTCTATCGCGAACATCACCGTTACGGATGCCACTCAATGAACTGGGGGGGCAGTAAAGGACTCGACCACTTTCAGGACGTCTGCATCGTGATGGGGGCCAACCACTGGATGCGCCTCATCCAACAGAAGCTGGCAGCACTTCCACCATCATCCCGTAACAGGCTATACGTGGCCTGCTCACGGGCACGGGGCAACATCTATTTTATTCCGGAAAGCCATCTTCGGAGATTCAGAAACTAAGTCAGCGGCTTCTCAACTGGGCACAAGCCGGTAAAAAGTAGTCAACGACAAAACTTCAGGCCGAAAAATGAGGCTCCGGTTTCGCCGGAAACCGGACCTGCGTGGAGGGAAACCCGCAGATGATATGATATTTATCATTAATCGCATAATAAATCCTGGCCTGATATTTACAGGCAGAGAAATAAATCATTCGATATATGATTTTATCGTCATCAGCCATTAACCCCCCAGGAAGCGCGGTAATGACTCCAACTTATTGATAGTGTTTTATGTTCAGATAATGCCCGATGACTTTGTCATGCAGCTCCACCGATTTTGAGAACGACAGCGACTTCCGTCCCAGCCGTGCCAGGTGCTGCCTCAGA
>NZ_PSRU01000027.1:0-37497 GCF_003000935.1 Escherichia sp. R1 | reverse complement strand
TTTACGGGCCGTAAGTAACGAAGTTGGATGCAAATGTCAGATCGTGTGCGCCTGTTAGGGCGCGGCTGGTAAGAGAGCCTTATAGGCGCATTTGAAAAACCTCCGGCTATGCCGGAGGATATTTATTTCGCCGTCATAAAAATCAGGCCCCTTGTACACAACTGTAACAAGGGGCCGGTTAGGTGAGGGATTATCTCCGTTCATTAGTCATCCCATTTGTGGCTGAAATACGCGGCCAGAAACCCAGAAAATAAAATTATTCCCAGTACGGCCATAAAAACATTCATATTACCCAGCATTATTTGCCTCCGTTTATGGTGTGGTGTGTTTCCTCGCTTACCTTAATTTTCATCTCAATGAGAAAGATATTAGCAGAGGTAACCTAAACGAAGGCTGAATTAAATTCTTATTGTGTTCGACTTAAATCAACAAAGCGCGGGCTGCCCCCACGGTCTTGCACGAATTCCTTTTAACATCAGCACCCACGCAACAACGATCACTAACGCTAAGATGATAAACAGCGAGAAAGGCGGCAGACTGGTAAGCACTATGCCACTCACTAATGGGTTAATCGCAGCACCAAGCCAGCCTAAAGACTGGGCGGAAAAATAGCTGGCTTTCATTCCTGGCGGCGCAATATGGTCAATCAACATATACTCGCCCGGTGCATAAATGATTTCACCGACAGTAAATACCGCAGCTGACATACCCCACAATAGCAGGCTGTTGCCGGAAAAAATAAAACCGACCAGCCCGATGACGAAACAGAGGGTGCCTGCTGTCATCAGCGCGCGGATGTTAGCCGGGTTAAGGCGGCGGCCCACGGAATATTGCAACGTAACCACCATGGCAGCATTCACCGGAAGAACAACCGCGACCACCTTTTCGGCAAAATCACCATCAGCAATCACCATCACATATTGTGAAATGCATGAAGCAAATGCGCCGCTAACAAAAGAAGCCAGAAAGCCAGAGCAGGTAAACCACAACAGTGCTTTATCTTGTAATAAAACTTTCGGCGACCAGACACTGCCTGTTTCCGTGGCGATGATTTTCTCGCTGCGCTTTACCCAAATTTGAATGAAAAGCATGGGGAACGCGGAACAGATAGCTGCCAGCCAGAAGGGTAGATTGATGCTCTGCATCACCAACAGCGTGCCGAGTGGCGGACCGATGGTCCAGCCAATGTTGAGCATGGTGTAGTTGATTGAGAAAATCTTCGTTTTGCTGGTGGACGAAAGATTGTCGGCAAACCAGGCTTTCAGCACGGTAGCAAAAACGGAGTAGGCGCAGTTAATAAGGGCAAAAAAGAGCACCACCAGCGTCACGTTATTCACTAAAGGAATGGCAATAAAACCGCTAGCGAAGGCGGTAATTGCCAGTAACATATAGCGTTTCTTGTCGAACTTATCCGCCAGGATACCAAAACCGAGGCTAAAAACGACGCCAATAGTGAGCGCAATTGTCATCGCATAACCGATTAGATCGACACTCAGGCTGTACTGGCGACTCAAGTAAATGGTCATAAACGGCAGCGTAGCGCCGCGTCCGATGGTTAGCATGGCAAAAATCCGAAGTATAGCGACTTATTTGCGCATTAATGCCGTCGTAAACGGTGACTAACGAATCAACTGTTAAAGAAAAGTAAATTCAGCTAAGTTGATTGCTTACAAAAGATGAAATTCAGAGGCGGTAGAATGTCGCGAAAAGATGGGGTGTTGGCGCTACTGGTAGTGGTTGTATGGGGGCTAAATTTTGTGGTCATCAAAGTGGGGCTTCATAACATGCCACCGCTGATGCTGGCCGGTTTGCGCTTTATGCTGGTTGCTTTCCCGGCCATCTTTTTTGTCGCACGACCGAAAGTACCACTGAATTTGCTGCTGGGGTATGGATTAACCATCAGTTTTGCGCAGTTTGCCTTTCTGTTCTGCGCTATTAACTTTGGTATGCCTGCTGGACTGGCCTCGTTGGTGTTACAGGCACAAGCGTTTTTTACTATCGTGCTTGGCGCGTTTACTTTCGGTGAACGACTACATGGCAAACAATTGGCGGGGATCGCCTTAGCGATTTTTGGCGTACTGGTGTTAATCGAAGATAGTCTGAACGGTCAGCATGTGGCGATGCTCGGCTTTATGTTGACCCTGGCGGCAGCATTTAGTTGGGCGTGTGGCAACATCTTCAATAAAAAGATCATGTCGCACGCAACGCGTCCGGCAGTGATGTCGCTGGTAATCTGGAGCGCATTAATCCCAATCATTCCCTTCTTTGTTGCCTCGCTGATTCTCGATGGTTCCGCAACCATGATTCACAGTCTGGTTACTATCGATATGACCACCATCTTGTCTCTGATGTATCTGGCGTTTGTGGCGACAATTGTTGGTTATGGGATCTGGGGGACGTTACTGGGACGCTATGAAACCTGGCGGGTTGCACCGTTATCGTTACTGGTGCCTGTAGTTGGACTGGCAAGTGCGGCACTATTGTTGGATGAACGCTTAACGGGTCTGCAATTTTTCGGTGCGGTGCTCATTATGACCGGGCTGTATATCAATGTATTTGGCTTGCGGTGGCGTAAAGCGGTAAAGGTCAGAGGCTAAACCATACGCACAGAATGTGATGCCAGCACTCTGTGCGTCTGCTTTTATCGCGGGAAAAAGTACTTTACCTGGAACTCGAAAATATTGCTGTAAAGTAACGAATAATCCAGCGGAATAGAGTTACTATCCACAGCCTGGGTCTGAATTTTAAGTATGGGATCCCGTGGGCTGATCCGTAAAATACTGGCGATTTCTGGGGTAGGAAAAGTCGGGGAGAAAGTTTCAAAGGTGCCAATGATTTTGATCCCGCATTCGTTCTCAATATACGAAAATTTGGATTTTTGCATATGCGATACGGTTAAATCAGGAAAACGTGCCACTGACATCCACGTTTCTTCTAATTGTGCTGCATTATCCTCAATGAATCGCAGTCTCTTTATGTAATAAACCTGCTCACCAGTCACTAAATTCAGCTCAGTCGCAATAGTAGGAGAAGCATCCTGCACTTCAAATTTCATAATCTGACTTCCTGCCTCTTTGCCGCTTTTATGTGCAATTTCACTGAAACTGTTCATGTGATCAATGTGTGCAACAAAATTCTTTTTTTGAATGTATGTTCCTGAACCATGCTTTCTGTGAATAATTCCTTCGCCTTCCAGCAGGGATAATGCCTTACGCAGGGTATTACGCGAAACATTATAACGAACAGCGAGTTCCGCTTCTGACGGCAACAAATCACCAACATGCCATGAATTGCCATTGATCTCGGATTTAAGTAAGCGGGCAATCTTTTGAAAAATCACTTTTGCACCTTTTAAGAGCCATTGAAAACAAGGAGTTGAGACCTGATTAGTTTATCGTATGGCCGAGTCGTTTAATTATCACCCTGTTGTTGAACAACTTTATTGCTGTATTACTGTGATCAATGTACCAGGACGTGTAGCTACTGTGGGATATGATATTTACACAATGTAGTCTGTTATATACCAGTAAGGAAAAATATGAAAAAGATATTGTTAGTTTGCGCTGCGGGCATGTCAACCAGTATGCTGGTTAAACGTATGATTGATCATGCTACCGCTATTTCACTTGAAGTTAATATTTCCGCATTGGCGATTACAGAGGCTAAAGGGAAAATTAAAAATAACGAAGTTGACGTTGTTTTACTTGGTCCGCAAGTTCGCTTTCAGAAACCAGAGATTGAAGCCGTTGCACAGGGGAAAATGCCTGTAGCCGTTATCGAGATGAAAGACTATGGCACAATGAACGGACAGGCAGTTCTTGAATTTGCGATGAAACTACTGCAAGAGTAAGAATCTAATATTATTAAACTATTACCTGAACTAACTTTTCACACATCATAAAATGGATATGGCATACATGCTTTATTGGGATGTATAAATATCCAGGACAACAGGTATAAAAAAATGGGATTAATGGCATCATTCGAACGTGGAATGGAACGTTTTCTTGTTCCAGTTGCTATCAAGTTAAACTCACAAAAACATGTTGCAGCGGTGAGAGATGGATTCGTTTTTACGTTTCCAATTATCATGGCAAGCTCATTAATTATATTAATTAACTTTGCCATATTATCGCCCGACGGTTTTATTGCCGGATTACTGCATCTGAACAGCATTTTCCCCAACCTTGAAAAAGCACAAGCTATTTTTACTCCGGTAATGAATGGTTCTGTAAATATCATGTCAATTATGATTGCTTTCCTGGTCGCCAGGAATGTGGCGATTAGCTATGAGCAAGATGATCTTTTATGTGGATTAACGGCAATAGGAGCATTTTTTATTGTTTATACCCCATACCAGATGATAGATGGGCAGGCATTCCTGACGACCAAATATCTCGGCGCGCAGGGGTTGTTTGTTGCTGTTATCGTTGCATTGATCACCAGTGAAATATTTTGTCGCTTAGCTCGAAACCCCAAAATCACCATAACGATGCCGGCAGCTGTACCTCCTGCGGTAGCGCGTTCATTTAAAGTTTTATTGCCAATATTTTTTGTCATGGTGTTCTTTTCCGCACTTAATTATTGCCTGACATTGATATCCCCGGCAGGATTAAATGATCTCATTTACACATTAATCCAGACGCCGCTCAAACATATGGGAACGAATATCTTTGCGGTAATTATCCTGGGGGCTGTGGGTAATTTCCTGTGGGTGCTGGGGATCCACGGACCTAATACCACGTCGGCAATTCGAGAAACCGTTTTTTCTGAGGCTAATCTGGAGAATCTCTCCTGGGCCGCTCAACACGGCACTACCTGGGGCGCGCCATATCCGATTACCTGGACTTCTATTAATGATGCATTCGCCAACTGCGGCGGTTCAGGTATGACGTTGGGGTTATTGTTGGCTATTTTTATCGCTTCTAAGCGTGCGGAATACCGTGATCTGGCAAAAATGTCATTTATCCCCGGTATTTTCAATATCAATGAACCGATAATGTTCGGCCTTCCTATTGTACTTAACCCCATCATGATGGTGCCGTTTATTATGGTTCCCATTGTTAACTGTGCCATTGGTTACTTCTTTGTTTCGATGGAAATTATTCCACCGGTTGCTTATGCCGTGCCCTGGACTACGCCCGGACCTTTAATTGCTTTCCTCGGAACCGGGGGAAACTGGCTGGCATTACTGGTTGGTTTTTTATGTTTAGGTGTGGCGACAATGATCTATTTACCTTTTGTTATCGCCGCCAACAAAGTCAATAACATGACAACTAACGGATAATTCCATTTACCCAGGAAGGAGATTGTGATGTTTGCAGATGAAGAACTTGTTATGGAGTTACTGATCAACGCGGGACAGGCTCGTTCTGATGCGATGGAAGCCATACGTTGTGCCGGGCAAAAAGACTGGCAGGGCGCAACTAAACTAATGGCCAGCTCTGAATCTGCCTGTCTTCAGGCGCATAAGATTCAGACCGCGTTAATTAGTCAGGATGAAGGCTGTGGCAAAATAGAAGTTAATTTAATTCTGATACATGCACAGGATCATTTGATGAATGCAATATTATGCCAGGATTTAGCCAGGGAAATTATTTCATTAAGAAAAGAGCTCCATGCCTGATTTTTTCTCCAGTGCGATAGCTGGAGGAAATTACTACACTCTTAAGGATAAGTTATGAATATAAAGACGCTTAACGTCAGCCTTTTGTCTATTTCTATTATTACAGCATTGTTTCCGTTGAACGCGATGGCAACAAAATTAACCATAGAGCAGCGCCTTGAATTGCTTGAAAATGAATTGTCGCAAAATAAACAAGAGCTGAAAGCAACACAGAATGAACTGGGAGTATATAAATTCCGACTTTCGACATTACAAAAAAGCATCACAGAAAATAAATATCAATCGGCCTCGCTTGCCGAAATATCAGCGACATCTCCCGTTGCTGATAACATCAAAAATGAAAACGGTGAACAGAACTCGTCTGCCGCAGCACATACTATAAATGGATCGCAGCAAATTGCCGTTATTGAAAGTAAAGGCGATAAAACCACTATCGAAAGCGTGACCCTGAAAGATATCAGTAAATATATAAAGGATGATATTGGATTCAGCTATCAGGGGTACTTCCGCTCAGGCTGGGGCACCGGTAATCACGGCTCACCACAAACTTATGCAGCGGGTTCTCTGGGACGTTTTGGTAACGAGATGAGTGGTTGGTTTGACCTGACCTTAAATCAGCGTGTTTATAATCAGGACGGTAGAACGGCAAATGCGGTCGTTACCTATGATGGAAACGTAGGTCAGCAGTATAACGATGCCTGGTTTGGTGACAGTGCCAATGAAAATATCATGCAGTTCAGTGATATTTATCTGACAACGCGAGGTTTTTTACCCTTCGCACGAGAGGCAGACTTCTGGGTCGGCAAACATAAACTCCCGCAATATGAGATCCAAATGCTGGACTGGAAAACCTTAACCACGGATGTTGCCGCGGGTGTGGGGATTGAAAACTGGGCGCTTGGTGTAGGGCTGTTTGATATGTCCTTAAGCCGAGATGATGTCGATGTTTACTCTCGTGATTTTACGCGTACCAGTCAGATGAATACCAATTCTGTGGATGTTCGTTATCGCAATATCCCGTTATGGGATGATGCGACGTTGTCATTAATGGCTAAATATTCCGCACCTAATAAAACGGATCAACAACAAGATAATGAAAATGACGACAGTTATTTTGAAATGAAAGATAGCTGGATGCTGACTTCTGTTTTACGGCAAAACTTGCAACGCGATACGTTTAATGAATTTACGTTACAGGTTGCCAATAATTCCTATGCCAGCAGTTTTGCCAGTTTCTCAGATGCCAGTAATACGATGGCGCATGGTCGCTATTACTATGGTGACCATACCAATGGGATCGCCTGGCGTTTAATCTCTCAGGGCGAGATGTATCTGACTGACAATATTATTATGGCTAACGCGCTTGTCTATTCTCATGGCGAAGATGTTTATAGTTATGAAAGTGGCGCTCATAGTGATTTTGACAGTATTCGCACCGTAATAAGACCGGCCTGGATCTGGAATACATGGAATCAGACGGGGCTTGAATTAGGCTGGTTTAAGCAACAGAACAAAACTCAGCAGGGGGTAACGCTAAATGAATCGGCTTATAAAACGACACTCTGGCATGCATTGAAAGTGGGTGAAAGTATTTTAGGTTCACGACCAGAAATTCGCTTCTACGGGACGTATATCAATATTCTGGATAACGAATTATCGAATTTTAAGTTTAATGAGAACAGCAAAGACGAGTTTATGGCCGGCATCCAGGCGGAAGTCTGGTGGTAATCTATTTAGTTAAGGAGTTGTGTATGTCAGGATTTAAAGAAGATTTTTTATGGGGCGGTGCGGTAGCCGCACATCAATTGGAAGGTGGCTGGAATGAAGGAGGAAAAGGCATCAGTATCGCTGATGTAATGACTGCTGGCGCTCACGGGGTGCCGCGTGAAGTGACAGAAGGCGTTATCGACGGACTTAATTATCCCAATCATGAAGCAATTGATTTTTATCATCGCTATAAAACAGATATTCAGTTATTTGCCGGGATGGGATTCAAATGCTTTCGAACTTCCATTGCCTGGACACGAATCTTTCCGCAAGGTGACGAACAGGAGCCGAATGAAGAGGGTTTACAATTTTATGATGATCTCTTCGATGAATGCCTGAAGCAGGGAATGGAACCTGTGGTGACGCTTTCGCATTTTGAGATGCCTTATCATCTGGTGACAAAATATGGTGGCTGGCGAAACCGTAAACTGATCGACTTTTTTATCCACTTCGCATCAACGGTCTTCACGCGCTATAAAGAAAAAGTAAAGTACTGGATGACGTTTAACGAAATCAATAATCAGGTGAATTTCAGCGAAAGCCTGTGTCCATTTACTAATTCCGGTATCTTGTATTCGCCAGAGGAAGATCTCAATGAGCGCGAACAAATAATGTACCAGGCGGTACATTATGAGTTAGTTGCCAGTGCCCTGGCGGTACAGACTGGAAAACTGATCAATCCTGAATTTAATATCGGCTGTATGATTGCTATGTGCCCCATCTATCCTCTGACGTGTGCACCCAACGATATGATGATGGCCACGAAAGCGATGCATCGTCGTTACTGGTTTACTGATGTTCATGCTCGTGGATATTATCCGCAACATATGCTGAATTACTTTGCAAGGAAAGGATTCAACCTCGATATCACACCAGATGATAACGCGATTCTTGCCAGAGGTTGTGTCGACTTTATCGGCTTTAGCTACTACATGTCTTTTACGACGCAATTTTCGCCAGATAATCCGCAACTGGATTATGTTGAACCACGAGATTTGGTCAGCAACCCTTATATCGATACATCCGAATGGGGATGGCAAATTGATCCGGCAGGGCTACGTTATTCACTCAACTGGTTCTGGGATCATTTCCAGTTGCCGCTGTTTATTGTCGAAAATGGATTTGGTGCGGTTGACCAGAGACAAGCTGACGGCACGGTGAACGATCACTATCGCATTGATTACTTTTCCTCCCATATTCGGGAAATGAAAAAAGCCGTAGTTGAAGATGGTGTTGACTTAATTGGCTACACCCCGTGGGGTTGCATTGATCTGGTTTCTGCCGGAACAGGAGAAATAAAAAAACGCTACGGAATGATTTATGTCGATAAAGACAACGAAGGGAAGGGAACGCTGGAACGGATACGTAAAGCATCGTTTTACTGGTATCGGGATCTCATCGCCAACAATGGCGAAAATATATGAGACTTCAGGAAGATATTACGGAAATGTCAGGCTCTGTGATCAGAGCCTGACAATAACTACATAGCGTGTTGATTGTAATAGGGCACGCCGAGCGCATCCGACTTATCACTGCCAGTACCCATGTGATTTAAATCAAACGGTGGTTGTTCCTGCGATGGGGGAACAACCACGACATTGCCACAGGAAGTAACAACCGGCTGCGTGGTTTGTTCCGCAACGCCCTGCGCAGAAAAGAGAATAAGCGCAGTTGCTATTGCGGATAAAAGTGGTTTCATGATTGCCTCAGTGACGTTGTCACGTTATCAACTAGTTGTTGTAATGATTTAATGGATGTAAAAAACGCGATTCACCTTGCATATTGGTCATCCGGTATTTATGCGGCGGAACATCAAAGTAATTTTTGAAGGTTCGGGTCAGAGTTTGTTGGGACTCGAAGCCATATCGTTCTGCCAGATAGAGTATCGGCTCGTTACTTTCCTTCAGCTTTTGCGCGATTTCCGTCATCTTACGGCTACGGATGTATTGGCCTAATGAATGACCGGTTTCTTTTTTAAACATCCGTTGCAGGTGCCATTTGGAGTAACCCGAACGCTCTGACACTTTCTCCAGTGACAGTGGCGATTCCAGGTTGTCCTCGATCCAGTCCAAAATGCTATGAATGGTAATAGCGTCAGTATTGCGTCTGGACATCGTCATACCTCTTTTTTCGTTTACGGCAGGACTTTCTTAAGCAAATGCTCAAGTGTTGCCACTTCGTCCGCCGTCAGGTTTTTTGTTAATTCTTGATGCAGGTCCTGGCCAACTAATTGATGGCATTGTTCACATATTGCCGCGCCGCTGGTGGTAAGTTTTACCAGTACGCCGCGCTTATCATTCGGGTTCGGCAACCTTTCCACCCAGCCTTTACAGACCAGGCGATCCAGCATACGGGTCAGTGCCCCCAGGTCGACCGACAACACTTTTTTCAGTTCAACCGGAGTAATACACGCCGCGCAGCGGATAGAGCAGAGCACCTTAAACTGTGCCGCGGTAATATCCAGCGGAGACAGATACTCGTTAAGCAGGCGATCTTTCTTCTGATTAACCATATGGATTAAGCGACCCAATGGAATAATTTCATTGAACAGATCGCTGGTATTTTTCACATTAGTTGCCCTGGCAAGTAATTAGTTGCAGGGGATAATATTGCCCAGGCAAGTATAAGTCAAATGAATGAATTGACCGATGCCACGTTTTGCTAAATCGGTTCAAGTTTTGGTCAATGCGATGCAAGGTTAGCTAAAGAGTGACACTTTATCCTTGTTTACCCCTTATACTTTTCGCTGATAAACCAGATACACAGGATAACAACCACCAATGTTAGATTTGTTTAAAGCAATAGGCCTGGGGCTGGTGGTGTTACTGCCGTTAGCTAACCCATTAACAACTGTCGCGTTATTTCTTGGCCTGGCAGGCAACATGAACAGTGCCGAACGTAATCGTCAGTCGTTGATGGCCTCGGTGTACGTATTTGCCATCATGATGGTGGCGTATTACGCCGGGCAACTGGTGATGGATACATTTGGCATTTCGATTCCCGGTCTGCGAATTGCAGGCGGCTTAATCGTCGCGTTTATCGGTTTTCGGATGCTCTTTCCGCAACAGAAAGCGATTGATTCACCGGAAGCGAAAAGCAAGTCGGAAGAGCTGGAAGATGAACCCAGTGCCAATATTGCTTTTGTACCACTGGCAATGCCAAGTACCGCCGGTCCGGGAACCATTGCGATGATTATTAGCTCGGCCTCCACAGTGCGTCAGAGTTCAACCTTCGCTGATTGGGTACTGATGGTTGCGCCGCCGCTGATCTTTTTCCTGGTGGCGGTTATTTTGTGGGGAAGTCTACGCAGCTCTGGCGCAATTATGCGGCTGGTGGGCAAGGGGGGTATTGAAGCGATCTCCCGTCTGATGGGATTCCTGCTGGTATGTATGGGCGTGCAGTTTATTATTAACGGCATCCTGGAAATCATTAAAACGTATCATTAAAAAAGGCCCGAATGGGCCTTTCAACTATTGCGTCTGTTCTTCGAGTGTCACTGGCCAGCGGCGAAAAATGATGATTGACCATATTAACGCAGCAAAAGCAGGCACCGCGCCCACATAACCAATCATCGACATTGACCAGTGCAGACTCACCTGATTACCTACCAACGCACCCGCGCCGATTCCAATATTAAATATCCCGGAGAATAGCGCCATCGCGACGTCGGTGGCATCTGGTGCCAGCGCCAGCACTTTAACCTGCATACCAAGCCCGATGATCATCATCGCGATCCCCCAGAAAATACTCAGCACCCCGAGGTGTATTTCACTGTTCGCCGCAGGTAGCAGCAGCGCCAGGCACACCAGCAATAGCGCAATCGCTGTACTCACCAACGCAGACGCATACTGATTACCCAGTTTACCGAAAATCACGCTGCCAATAATGCCCGCACCACCGAGTAATAACAGTAATGCCGTGGCAAAGTTGGCGCTGAATCCCGCAATGTTTTGTACAAAAGGCTCGATATAGCTGTATGCCGTGTAATGGGCGGTGACAACCACCACAGTTAACAAATAAATGCTCATCAATGCCGGGCGGCGGAACAATAGCGGGAGGCTTTTCAATGAACCGGAATGCTCACTGGGCAGCAAGGGAAGTAACTTAATCAGGCACAAAAGGGTAATAAGCGCCCCGATACCAATCGCGAAGAAGGTCATTCGCCAGCCAAAATACTGCCCCACAATGCGCCCGAGAGGTAAACCTAATACCATTGCCAGTGCTGTACCGGTGGCAATTAAACTCAATGCCTGTGCTCGCTTCCCGGCCGGAGCCATACGGATCGCCAGAGACGCCGTAATCGACCAGAAAATCGCATGTGCAAAAGCCACACCAATGCGACTGATCACCAGAACGGTAAAACTCCACGATAAAAACGACAGTACGTGGCTGGCAATAAACACCACAAACAGGCAGATCAGTAATTTGCGGCGTTCAACCTGGCTGGTCATTAACATAAAAGGCAATGACATTAGCGCCACTACCCATGCATAAATTGTCAACATGATGCCGACCTGAGCGGTTTGCATGTGAAAACTATGCGCAATGTCAGAGAGCAGGCCAACAGGGACAAATTCGGTGGTATTGAAGATAAAGGCGGCGACTGCCAGCGTAACGACCCGTAGCCACGCTACTTTGCGGGAAACAGTGTTTGTTGTCATAACAGATTATCGGGTGAGTTGCGAAAAAGTGATGAAATGATCTTAAAACGGTTAATGATGTGAATACAATGCATTTGTGATCTGGATCGCATTTCCATCTCTCTGACGGTTGTTCTGTCACGCATCAGAGAGTTGTTAACATCACATTTTAATGACGATCAGGAAGGGGGCCTGTTCTTCTTTTACTTGAGGTGCAATATTACGAACGGGAAAATCATCAGGAAGAGATATGGAATTGCTGATGCTTACTGGCGTAACCATATTTGCCCCATATAGTCATAAGTCATCGGAACATCACTATATAGAGCATATTAGCCGTATGAACTATCAAAAATAGCTCATTGGTAACCCTGTTTTGCCGAGTCAGGCGCATCCAGCAGTTGAATAAATGCCTCAAGCGGACGCGTTTTCGCACCACGACGCCAGACCAGCCAGGTTGTTAACCAACGCCATTGCTCAGCTAACGGCCACGCTTCAACCTGGTGATGCCCCGGCATACTTTCCAGCATTGAGCGTGGAATAAGCGCAATGCCTGCTCCTGCGACCACACAGGCCAACATCCCGTGATAAGACTCCATCTCGTGAATAGTTCCCGGAGCGGCACCGTCAGCATGAAACCAGCTTTCGAAGTGGCGACGATACGAACAATTGGCGCGGAAGGCATAAATGTTACTGCCATTCACCTGACTGGCACGGGTTACTGGCGCATGTCCTTGTGGCGTGACGATCATTAGTTCCTCGCGGTATACCGGTATCCCGTCGATGGCAGTATGGTTAATGGGTCCATCAATAAACGCCGCATTCAGTTTTCCCTCCAGCACACCTTCCAGCATAGTGCCGGAAGGGCCGGTGGAAAGTGAAAACTGAATTTTGGGATAACGACGGTTAAATTCCGCCAGCGTGGCCGGAATGCGCACTGCAGCGGTGCTTTCCAGCGATCCCAGAGAAAATAAACCTTGCGGCTCATCGCCAGCGACAACGCTCCGCGCTTCATCCACTAACGTGAGAATTTGTTGGCTATAGCGTAAAAAGTTATGCCCGGCAGGCGAGAGACGTAAACGCTGATTCTCGCGAATAAACAGATCAACCCCCAGTTCTGTTTCCAGCTGGCGTAGACGGGTAGTGAGATTCGACGGCACGCGATGCACTTTTGCTGCAGCCTGGGTAATGCTGCCAGCTTCGGCAACCGCGTTGAACATCTCCAGTTGGGTCAGATCCATAGCATTCTCGATTCGTGAATAAGTGGCTTAATATTATTCATTTTAAAGCAAGAGTAAATCTGCGTATCTTCATACCATGACTCATAAAGGAGATACCCCGATGACCATTACTCCGGCAACTCATGCAATTTCGATAAATCCTGCCACCGGTGAACAACTTTCTGTGCTGCCGTGGGCTGGTGTTGACGATATCGAAAACGCGCTTCAGCTGGCAGCAGCAGGCTTTCGCGACTGGCGCGAGACAAATATAGATTATCGTGCTGAAAAACTGCGTGATATCGGTAAGGCTCTGCGCGCCCGTAGCGAAGAAATGGCGCAAATGATCACCCGTGAAATGGGCAAACCAATCAACCAGGCGCGCGCTGAAGTGGCGAAATCGGCGAATTTGTGTGACTGGTATGCAGAACATGGTCCGGCAATGCTGAAGGCAGAACCTACGCTGGTGGAAAATCAGCAGGCGGTTATTGAGTATCGACCGTTGGGGACGATTCTGGCGATTATGCCGTGGAATTTTCCGTTATGGCAGGTGATGCGTGGCGCTGTTCCCATCATTCTTGCTGGTAACGGCTACTTACTTAAACATGCGCCGAATGTGATGGGCTGTGCACAGCTCATTGCCCAGGTGTTTAAAGATGCGGGTATCCCACAAGGCGTATATGGCTGGCTGAATGCCGACAACGACGGTGTCAGTCTGATGATTAAAGACTCGCGCATTGCTGCTGTCACAGTGACCGGAAGTGTTCGTGCTGGAGCGGCTATTGGCGCACAGGCTGGAGCGGCATTGAAAAAATGCGTACTGGAACTGGGTGGTTCGGATCCGTTTATTGTGCTTAACGATGCCGATCTGGAACTGGCGGTGAAAACGGCGGTAGCCGGACGTTATCAGAATACCGGACAGGTTTGTGCAGCGGCAAAACGCTTTATCATCGAAGAGGGAATTGCTTCGGCATTTACCGAACGTTTTGTGGCAGCTGCGGCAGCCTTGAAAATGGGCGATCCCCGTGATGAAGAGAACGCTCTCGGACCAATGGCTCGTTTTGATTTACGTGATGAGCTGCATCATCAGGTGGAAAAAACACTGGCGCAGGGTGCGCGTTTGTTACTGGGCGGGGAAAAGATGGCTGGGGCAGGTAACTACTATCCGCCAACGGTTCTGGCGAATGTTACCCCAGAAATGACCGCGTTTCGGGAAGAAATGTTTGGCCCCGTTGCGGCAATCACCACTGCGAAAGATGCAGAACATGCGCTGGAACTGGCTAATGATAGTGAGTTCGGCCTTTCAGCGACCATTTTCACCACCGACGAAACACAGGCCAGACAGATGGCGGCACGTCTGGAATGCGGTGGGGTGTTTATCAATGGTTATTGTGCCAGCGATGCGCGAGTCGCCTTTGGTGGCGTGAAGAAGAGTGGCTTTGGGCGTGAGCTTTCCCATTTCGGCTTACACGAATTCTGTAATATCCAGACGGTGTGGAAAGACCGGATCTGACGCTACATATTCAGCTCTGATATACTCGCAGGTCTTTTCAGACCTGCGGTCCAGGAGTAGAAAGTGGCAGTCGCCATGGATAATGCAATTTTAGAAAACATCTTGCGGCAAGTGCGGCCGCTCATTGGTCAGGGTAAAGTCGCGGATTATATTCCGGCGCTGGCTACGGTAGACGGTTCCCGATTGGGGATTGCTATCTGTACCGTTGACGGACAGCTTTTTCAGGCCGGAGACGCGCAAGAACGTTTTTCCATTCAGTCTATTTCCAAAGTGCTGAGTCTCGTTGTCGCCATGCGTCATTACTCCGAAGAGGAAATCTGGCAACGCGTCGGCAAAGATCCGTCTGGATCACCATTCAATTCTTTAGTGCAACTGGAAATGGAGCAGGGTATTCCGCGTAATCCGTTTATTAATGCCGGTGCGCTGGTGGTCTGCGATATGTTGCAAGGGCGATTAAGCGCACCTCGGCAACGTATGCTGGAAGTCGTGCGCGGCTTAAGTGGTGTGTCTGATATTTCCTACGATACGGTGGTAGCGCGTTCCGAATTTGAACATTCCGCGCGAAATGCGGCTATCGCCTGGCTGATGAAGTCGTTTGGCAATTTCCATCATGACGTGACAACCGTTCTGCAAAACTACTTTCATTACTGCGCTCTGAAAATGAGCTGTGTAGAGCTGGCCCGGACGTTTGTCTTTCTGGCGAATCAGGGGAAAGCTATTCATATTGATGAACCTGTGGTGACGCCAATGCAGGCGCGGCAAATTAACGCGCTGATGGCGACCAGCGGTATGTACCAGAACGCGGGGGAGTTTGCCTGGCGGGTGGGACTACCGGCAAAATCTGGCGTTGGTGGCGGTATTGTGGCGATTGTTCCGCATGAAATGGCCATCGCAGTCTGGAGTCCGGAACTGGATGATGCCGGTAACTCGCTTGCGGGCATTGCAGTCCTTGAACAATTGACGAAACAATTAGGGCGTTCAGTTTATTAATGCAGTCTCTCGATCCACTCTTCGCGCGTTTATCCCGTTCAAAATTTCGCTCTCGCTTTCGTTTGGGTGTGAAAGAGCGTCAGTATTGTCTGGAGAAAGGCGCGCCAGTCATTGAACAACATGCGGCGGATTTAGTCGCTAAACGTCTTGCTCCGGCATTACCGGCTAACGACGGTAAGCAAACCCCCATGCGCGGGCATCCGGTTTTTATCGCTCAACACGCCACCGCGACCTGTTGTCGCGGTTGTCTGGCTAAGTGGCATAACATTCCTCAGGGGGAAGCGTTAAGTGAGGAGCAACAACGTTATATTGTGACGGTAATCTACCACTGGCTGGTTATACAGATGAATCAGCCATGATAATTACGGAAATCGATAAAATGGCATTCATTAGGTATCTTTAGTTGCCGCCGTTGTCAGCGAACATGCTATCCTTTCTAAGAATTTACTTATTGCGTTGAGATAATTGCCACCCGCAATTGTATGGACAGATAATTAATGCATGTACAGCCCATTTCAACTTTCCGTTTGTTCCAGGAAGGTCATCTGCTACGTAATAGCATCGCTATTTTTGTGCTAACCACGCTGTTCTATTTTATTGGTGCAGAGTTACGACTGGTTCACGAACTTTCTCTTTTCTGGCCGCTGAATGGCGTAATGGCGGGGGTGTTTGCCCGCTATGTCTGGCTTAATCGACTGCATTACTATGCGATCAGTTATGTGGCGATGCTGGTTTATGATGCCATAACCACCGAATGGGGGCTGGTTTCACTGGCTATCAATTTCTCCAATATGATGCTTATTGTTACCGTCGCCTTACTGGTCGCGCGGGATAAGCGTCTGGGAAAAAATAAGTATGAGCCAGTAAGTGCCTTACGGCTATTTAATTACTGTCTGCTTGCCGCATTATTATGCGCTATTGTCGGGGCGATTGGTTCGGTCAGTATTGATAGTCTGGATTTCTGGCCTTTGCTTGCCGACTGGTTTAGTGAGCAATTCTCAACGGGCGTGTTGATCGTGCCTTGTATGCTGACGTTGGCAATTCCTGGAGTACTGCCGCGCTTTAAAGCAGAGCAGATGATGCCTGCTATCGCGCTTATTGTGTCGGTTATTGCCTCGGTAGTCATTGGCGGAGCGGGGAGTCTGGCGTTTCCGCTCCCTGCATTAATCTGGTGTGCAGTGCGCTATACGCCGCAGGTAACATGTCTGTTGACCTTTGTCACCGGTGCGGTGGAAGTCGTACTGGTGGCAAATTCGGTGATTGATATCTCGGTCGGTTCGCCGTTCTCCATTCCGCAAATGTTCTCCGCACGTCTCGGTATTGCCACGATGGCGATATGCCCAATTATGGTTTCCTTTAGCGTGGCAGCGATCAATTCGCTAATGAAGCAAGTTGCGCTGCGAGCCGACTTTGATTTTCTGACTCAGGTTTACTCACGGTCCGGTCTTTATGAGGCGCTGAAAAGTCCATCGCTGAAACAGACACAACATCTGACGGTCATGCTGCTTGATATCGACTATTTCAAAAGCATTAACGATAACTATGGACATGAATGTGGCGATAAAGTGTTAAGCGTGTTTGCCCAGCATATTCAGAAGATTGTCGGTGATAAGGGGCTGGTGGCGCGAATGGGCGGCGAAGAATTTGCTGTTGCAGTGCCGTCGGTGAATCCTGTCGATGGCCTGCTAATGGCGGAAAAAATCCGTAAAGGCGTTGAACTTCAACCGTTCACCTGGCAACAAAAAACGCTTTATCTCACGGTAAGTATTGGCGTCGGTAGTGGTTGCGCATCGTACCGAACGCTGACTGATGACTTTAATAAATTGATGGTCGAAGCCGATACGTGTCTGTATCGCTCGAAGAAAGATGGGCGCAACCGTACCAGCACTATGCGTTACGGTGAGGAAGTTGTCTGACATCTTTATTTACTCAGAGCGAATTAAATGCAATATGTTCTACCACTTTATGATCCAAGAAAAGGCCTGTTTCCTCGATCAAACCATGATCCGCGCCACATTTTTCTCATAAAACTGCTCATTAATCATCAGGAGTTGATCAAAACAGGGGTTCGGCGTATTAAAGTTTGCTAACCTGTCGTACCAATTCAAACAGGTTGTATGACTAATCAGAAGGGAACCCATTGTGAAAACACTAAATCGTCGCGATTTTCCCGGTGCACAGTATCCAGAACGTATCATTCAGTTTGGTGAAGGTAACTTCCTGCGCGCCTTTGTTGACTGGCAAATCGATCTCCTGAATGAGCACACCGATCTGAATTCTGGCGTGGTCGTTGTTCGTCCGATTGAAACTTCATTCCCGCCGTCACTGAGCACGCAGGATGGTCTTTATACCACCATTATCCGTGGCCTGAATGAGAAGGGTGAAGCGGTCAGCGACGCGCGCCTGATTCGCTCTGTTAATCGTGAAATCAGCGTCTACAGTGAATACGATGAATTCCTGAAACTGGCGCACAACCCGGAAATGCGCTTTGTTTTCTCTAACACCACCGAAGCGGGTATCAGCTACCATGCGGGCGATAAATTCGATGACGCGCCAGCGGTAAGTTATCCGGCAAAACTGACCCGTCTGCTGTTCGAACGTTTTAGCCATTTCAACGGTGCGCTGGATAAAGGTTGGATCATCATCCCGTGTGAGTTGATCGACTACAATGGCGACGCGTTGCGTGAACTGGTGCTGCGCTATGCGCAAGAGTGGGCACTGCCAGAAGCATTTATTCAATGGCTGGATCAGGCTAACAGCTTCTGTTCTACGCTGGTGGACCGTATCGTTACCGGCTATCCGCGTGATGAAGTGGCTAAACTGGAAGAAGAACTGGGTTATCACGATGGTTTCCTCGACACCGCTGAACACTTTTACCTGTTTGTGATTCAGGGGCCGAAATCCTTAGCGACTGAACTGCGTCTGGACAAATATCCGCTCAACGTGCTGATTGTTGACGATATTAAACCGTATAAAGAACGCAAAGTGGCAATACTCAACGGTGCGCACACCGCGCTGGTGCCGGTGGCGTTCCAGGCAGGGCTGGATACCGTAGGTGAAGCGATGAACGATGCTGAAATTTGTGCATTCGTTGAAAAAGCCATCTACGAAGAGATTATTCCGGTACTGGATTTGCCTCGTGATGAACTGGAATCTTTCGCCAGTGCAGTCACCGGTCGTTTCCGTAATCCGTACATTAAGCATCAGCTGCTGTCTATCGCGCTTAACGGCATGACCAAGTTCCGCACCCGTATCCTGCCGCAGCTGCTGGCAGGGCAGAAGGCAAACGGCACACTTCCGGCGCGCCTTACTTTCGCATTAGCAGCATTGATTGCGTTTTATCGCGGTGAGCGTAATGGAGAAACATATCCGGTACAGGACGATGCCCACTGGCTGGAACGTTATCAGCAACTCTGGAGCCAGCATCGTGACCGTGTTATCGGCACCCAGGAACTGGTTGCTATTGTGTTGGCTGAAAAAGACCACTGGGAGCAGGACCTGACGCAAGTGCCTGGTCTGGTCGAGCAGGTTGCTAATGACCTGGATGCGATTCTCGAAAAAGGAATGCGCGAAGCTGTACGTCCGTTGTGCTAATACTCTGAACCCGGTTTCGACCGGGTTTCTTATTTCACTATATTAGTTACAACATCCTATGTGCCTTTATCATTAACAGGTGCCATATGCCACACCTGTAAATGTTGTAAGCTTGTAGGTAATTTGTAAGTAGTGTCTTGAGAATGTGATCGTAATCACGTTTAATAGGGCGACTTTTCCACGCCTGAAGATAACCATGATTGTTCGTCCACAACAACACTGGCTGCGCCGTATTTTTGTCTGGCACGGTTCAGTATTATCCAAGATATCCTCGCGCTTACTACTCAATTTTCTCTTTTCGATCGCTGTTATTTTCATGCTGCCCTGGTACACGCATTTGGGCATTAAATTCACCCTCGCACCGTTCAGCATTCTCGGTGTCGCCATCGCCATTTTTCTTGGTTTTCGTAATAATGCCGGGTACGCCCGTTACGTTGAAGCGCGAAAACTTTGGGGGCAGTTGATGATTGCCTCACGGTCGTTACTGCGCGAGGTAAAAACGACATTGCCAGATTCGGCAAGTGTAAGGGAGTTTGCCCGGCTGCAAATCGCCTTCGCTCACTGTTTACGCATGACATTACGCAAACAACCACAGGCGGAAGTGCTGGCTCAATATCTCAAGACGGAAGATCTTCAGCGTGTACTGGCTTCGAACTCTCCAGCTAACCGTATCTTGTTAATAATGGGGGAGTGGTTGGCGGTTCAGCGCCGCAATGGGCAGCTTTCAGATATCCTGTTTATTAGCCTCAACGATCGGCTTAATGATATTTCAGCAGTTCTGGCAGGCTGCGAGCGCATTGCCTACACGCCAATTCCCTTTGCCTACACCCTGATTTTGCATCGTACCGTTTATCTGTTTTGTATCATGCTGCCGTTCGCGCTGGTCGTGGATCTGCATTACATGACGCCTTTTATCTCTGTGCTGATTTCCTACACTTTTATTTCGCTGGATTGTCTGGCGGAAGAACTGGAAGATCCCTTCGGTACTGAAAACAATGATTTACCGCTGGATGCCATCTGCAACGCTATTGAAATTGACCTGTTACAGATGAACGATGAAGCAGAAATTCCAGCGAAAATTCTTCCCGATCGCCATTACCAGCTGACGTGATAATTACTCCGTACGGCGGGCAACAATAAACAGACGCGGAAATGCCAGCAATATCTGTCCGTTAACAGATGGCCATGCAAAAAACTTCTCCGTATTTATTCAGGCTGGCGGCAGTTATCGGCTCACACCATTTTATGACATCATTTCGGCATTTCCGGTCCTTGGCGGTACGGGAATACACATCAGCGATCTCAAACTGGCAATGGGGCTTAACGCATCCAAAGGCAAAAAAACGGCAATCGATAAAATTTATCCGCGACATTTTCTGGCGACAGCAAAGGTGCTGAAATTCCCGGAAGTGCAGATGCATGAAATCCTGAGTGACTTTGCCAGAATGATTCCGGCAGCACTGGATAACGTGAAGACTTCATTACCGACAGATTTTCCGGAGAACGTGGTGACGGCAGTTGAAACCAATGTGTTGAGGTTGCACGGTCGGTTAAGCCGAGAATACGGTATTAAGTAAGATATGGGGTTTTGGTCGTTGTTAATGAGCAGAACAATCATGAACCGCCAACGACTGGATTCTCCCTTGGTTTATGTTGGTGCGCATAATGTATATTATGTTAAATTTAATTTGAGTGATGCGAAGCGATTTTCCGGTCGTCGTTATTACTTCAGGGTTCCAGAACATAAAGCCTCTCCTCTTTCATGATTGGCCTGTGCATACCGGATATAGGCTGGCTGGTATGCAGGTTTGCCGTTTGCCGCATCTTCCCTGCGTTGAAGAGTCAGGCTGGCAAACCGCGTGCAAATGAACACCCCCTCTTTTCATCAACACTTCAGACAGCTTGCGGGAATGAGTCCACTCCGGTATCAGAAATGGCTACGCCTCAATGAAGCCAGGCGACTGATGCTGAATGAACATTACGATGTCACCACTGCAGCCTATGTTGTCGGTTACGAAAGCTTATCCCATTTCAGTCGGGAATATTCGCGGATGTTTGGAGAGTCACCTAAGAGAGATATTACCAGGTTAAAAAAGTCTGTCGGTCAGCTTTAATAAACCCTGCACTTATCTGTTTAGAGCAATTCTGTGTTAGTTTCACCAGGCAAATATTAACCATAGCTAATGTTTATAGCCATATAAACTATTAGTACCTCTTGACCTTTCCTGACACTTCCCTTGTTCGCAATAATATTCTGTTTAGTCGCTGTTTATAAATAACATGCATAATGAAATCGTCATGTTATTTAGCGACATAAAATATTTTTACAAATACTCTCTACAACAAGTGCAGCAATAAACCTGTTGTGAATAGGTGTCCTTGTAATTTAAAGATATTATCGTTCTTCGTGAAATGTAATAACCATGGAAACTATATTCTTAGGGCAATATCCAATCAAGAATGATTCTTGTTTTATAAGCAATAACAGAATAACTCAATTGTTAACTCTCTTTATTCAGCTACTTAAATATAAATTTTGGAGAATTATGAAACTCAAACATGTCGGTATTATTGTCGTTTCTGTGTTGGCGATGTCGTCTGCTGCGGTAAGCGCAGCCGAGGGTGATGAATCAGTAACGACCACTGTTAATGGCGGTGTTATTCATTTTAAAGGTGAAGTGGTAAATGCCGCTTGTGCGATTGATTCAGAATCAATGAACCAAACGGTTGAGCTGGGTCAGGTCCGTTCTTCTCGCCTGGCTAAAGCGGGTGACCTCAGCTCCGCCGTTGGCTTCAATATCAAGCTGAATGATTGTGATACCAATGTTTCCAGTAATGCAGCTGTTGCATTCCTGGGTACTACTGTCACCAGTAATGACGATACATTAGCGCTGCAGAGTTCAGCGGCAGGCTCTGCCCAAAATGTCGGTATCCAAATTTTGGACCGTACAGGGGAGGTATTAGTACTTGATGGTGCTACTTTTAGCGCTAAAACTGACTTGATTGATGGCACGAATATACTGCCGTTCCAGGCTCGTTATATTGCTCTCGGGCAGTCAGTAGCTGGTACTGCAAACGCTGATGCGACCTTCAAAGTTCAATATCTATAATTCACTCTTAAGGTGACTATGCGTCATCTGAAATTGAAACAGGGTGTGTGTGGCATGGCTACGCACACCCGAGAAATTCACCAATGTTCATCTCATTATTAATGAAAAATGGTTTGTATTTTGGAGCGGTATGAAAAATCACATAATATCTAAACGATCAATAAACAACAGTAGTTAAACTTGCTGTTATTTAAAATATTTACTTGGTAGCAAGGTTTTCCTATCAAAAGAGAACCAACATTTATTACAAACGCATTAAGTCTGGAAACCCGGCGACTCGCCAATGTATTAGCAATATTTACCGATTGTCTGATGTAACGGTTTCCCCGCTTATCCTCTTAACACATGGAGAATGCATCAGATGCAAACTACGCGTACCCCCTACTCTGTTTCCTTTATGGCGACAGTGTTACTTTTATTGCTCTTTGCTTGCCATAGCACCATTGCCAACGCAGCTGTCGCACTTGGTGCGACGCGGGTAATTTATCCGGCAAACCAGAAACAGGTTTTATTGCCTGTCACGAATAATGATCCTGCCAGTGTCTATCTCATTCAGTCATGGATAGAAAATGCGGGTGACCAGAAAGATACCCAGTTTGTCATTACCCCACCGCTTTTTTCCATGCAAGGTAAAAAAAGAGAATACGCTTCGGATAATCAACGCCACTAATCATCAGTTACCAGGCGACCGTGAAAGCCTGTTCTGGGTTAATGTTAAAGCTATCCCTGCTATGGAAAAAGACCAGAAGAATGAGAATACATTACAGCTGGCAATTATTAGCCGCATAAAAATGTTTTATCGCCCCACGCATCTGGCAATGGCACCTGAAGAAGCGCCTGCAATGCTTCGGTTTCGTCGCAGCGGTAGCAAATTCACTCTTATTAATCCAACGCCCTACTTCATTACCGTAACAAATATGAAAGCAGGAAATAGCAATCTCCCAAACACCATGGTGCCGCCAAAAGGTGAAGTATCGGTGGATATCCCGCATGCTGTAACCGGGGATATCAGTTTTCAGACAATCAATGATTACGGTGCATTAACTCCGCGTATTAAGGCAACCATGCAGTAAGCCAGTGACCTAATTAATAATAAACTCAATCGGGATTAAAAATGACAGCCTTTCGTGCCGCATTTAAGGCATATCGTATGCATCAGGTGTTAATACTGCCTCGCTTTGCACGGCTTACCTTTGCCCTTGGCTTAGCAACTGCGGTTTTTCCCGTTGACGCAGAGTATTATTTTAATCCACGGTTTTTAAGCAATGACCTTGCTGAATCTGTCGATTTATCTGCCTTTACTAAGGGACGCGAGGCCCCACCTGGTACATATCGGGTCGACATTTATTTGAACGACGAATTTATGGCTAGTCGGGATATTACTTTTATTGCAGATGATAATAACGCAGATCTCATCCCATGCCTGAGTACAGACCTTCTTGTCAGTCTTGGCATAAAAAAATCAGCATTATTAGACAGCAAGGAACATTCGGCAGAAAAACATGTGCCGGACAACAGCGCATGCACACCACTTCAGGATCGTTTGGCTGACGCATCATCTGAGTTTGATGCTGGTCAGCAACATCTGTCACTCTCCGTTCCGCAAATATATGTCGGCAGAATGGCTCGCGGCTATGTTTCTCCTGATCTGTGGGAAGAAGGAATAAATGCCGGGCTACTAAACTATAGTTTTAATGGTAATTCTATTAATAACCGTAGTAACCATAATGCAGGAAAATCCAACTATGCATATTTGAATTTACAGAGTGGCATCAACATTGGTAGTTGGCGACTGCGCGATAACTCAACGTGGAGTTATAACAGTGGGAGTAGCAATTCATCTGACAGCAATAAATGGCAGCATATCAATACGTCGGCTGAACGTGACATTATTCCGTTACGCTCACGGTTAACAGTGGGTGATAGTTATACCGATGGCGATATTTTTGACAGTGTGAACTTTCGTGGCCTTAAAATAAATTCAACAGAAGCGATGTTGCCCGATAGCCAACATGGTTTCGCTCCGGTGATTCATGGTATTGCTCGTGGCACCGCACAAGTGAGTGTAAAACAGAATGGATACGATGTTTATCAGACTACTGTCCCACCCGGCCCTTTTACTATTGATGATATCAACTCTGCGGCCAATGGTGGTGATCTGCAAGTAACCATAAAAGAGGCAGACGGCAGTATTCAGACATTATATGTTCCTTATTCGTCTGTTCCGGTTCTCCAACGTGCTGGATATACGCGTTATGCACTTGCCATGGGGGAATATCGTAGTGGAAATAACCTGCAAAGCACCCCCAAGTTCGTACAAGCAAGCTTGATGCATGGTCTGAAAGGAAACTGGACACCTTATGGCGGAATGCAAATTGCAGAAGATTATCAGGCCTTCAACCTTGGTATTGGTAAAGATTTAGGACTTTTTGGTGCCTTTTCTTTCGATATTACGCAGGCCAATACGACACTTGCAGATGACACCCGTCACAGCGGACAATCGGTTAAATCCGTCTACAGCAAATCCTTCTACCAGACGGGAACCAATATCCAGGTCGCAGGATATCGCTATTCTACGCAAGGTTTTTATAACTTATCCGACAGTGCATACAGTCGAATGAGTGGTTACACCGTCAAGCCTCCTACCGGAGACACCAGTGAGCAGACACTATTTATTGATTATTTTAATCTGTTCTACAGTAAGCGTGGTCAGGAACAAATAAGCATCTCTCAGCAGCTTGGAAATTACGGTACGACATTTTTCAGTGCCAGTCGCCAAAGTTACTGGAACACGTCACGCAGCGACCAGCAAATATCATTTGGATTAAATGTGCCGTTTGGTGATATTACGACTTCACTGAATTACAGCTATTCCAATAATATATGGCAAAACGATCGGGATCATTTACTCGCTTTTACGCTTAATGTTCCCTTTAGTCATTGGATGCGTACAGACAGTCAGTCGGCATTTCGTAATTCAAACGCCAGTTACAGTATGTCAAACGATTTGAAAGGCGGCATGACCAACCTATCAGGGGTTTATGGCACTCTGCTGCCGGATAATAACCTGAATTATAGCGTTCAGGTCGGTAACACCCAAGGGGGTAATACATCGTCTGGCACCAGTGGTTACAGTTCTCTTAATTATCGTGGAGCTTACGCTAATACGAATGTCGGTTACAGTCGGAGTGGTGACAGCAGCCAGATTTATTACGGAATGAGTGGTGGGATTATTGCTCATGCTGATGGCATCACCTTTGGACAGCCGCTGGGCGACACAATGGTTCTGGTTAAGGCTACTGGCGCTGATAATGTCAAAATAGAGAACCAGACCGGAATTCATACCGACTGGCGTGGCTATGCCATATTACCATTTGCGACAGAATATAGAGAAAATCGTGTCGCTCTTAACGCGAATTCCCTTGCAGATAATGTTGAACTGGATGAAACCGTAGTCACTGTCATCCCAACTCACGGTGCTATTGCCAGAGCAACATTTAATGCACAAATCGGCGGGAAAGTATTAATGACGTTGAAGTACGGTAATAAAAGCGTTCCATTCGGTGCAATTGTCACTCACGGAGAGAATAAAAATGGCAGCATTGTCGCGGAAAATGGTCAGGTTTATCTGACTGGACTTCCACAGTCAGGGAAATTACAGGTTTCATGGGGCAATGATAAAAACTCAAACTGTATTGTCGATTACAAGCTTCCTGTAGTCTCTCCTGGAACCTTGCTGAACCAGCAGACAGCAATCTGTCGCTAAGGAACAATAGATTATGAAATACAATAACATTATTTTCCTCGGTTTATGTCTGGGGTTAACCACCTATTCTGCTTTATCCGCAGATAGTGTTATTAAAATTAGCGGGCGCGTCCTCGATTATGGCTGCACAGTCTCATCGGATTCGCTTAATTTTACCGTAGATCTCCAAAAAAACAGTGCCAGACAATTTCCAACGACCGGTAGCACAAGTCCAGTCGTCCCTTTTCAGATTACATTAAGTGAATGCAGCAAAGGGACAACGGAAGTTCGGGTTGCATTTAACGGTATTGAGGATGCAGAAAATAATACTCTGTTGAAACTAGATGAAGGAAGCAATACGGCCTCCGGTTTGGGTATAGAAATACTGGACGGAAATATGCGTCCGGTGAAATTGAATGACCTTCATGCCGGGATGCAGTGGATCCCATTGGTACCAGATCAGAACAATATTTTGCCTTACTCCGCTCGTTTGAAGTCAACTCAGAAGTCCGTCAATCCTGGACTGGTGAGCGCTTCGGCAACCTTTACCCTTGAATTTCAATAATCAGAGTCAGATATGAAAAGACTTCACAAGAGGTTCCTGTTAGCTACGTTTTGCACATTATTCACAGCAACTCTCCAGGCCGCCGATGTCACTATCACTGTTAATGGTCGGGTAGTCGCTAAACCATGCACTATTCAAACCAAAGAAGCTAACGTTAATCTCGGGGATCTTTATACACGCAATCTGCAACAACCTGGTTCTGCATCTGGCTGGCACAATATTACTTTGTCATTAACCGATTGTCCGATTGAAACAAGTACAGTGACGGCAATCGTGACAGGTTCAACTGACAATACGGGTTATTACAAAAATGAAGGTACTGCCGAAAATATTCAGATAGAGCTAAGGGATGACCAGGATGCGACGTTAAAAAATGGCGATAGCAAAACGGTTATTGTTGATGAGATCACTCGTAATGCACAGTTTCCACTTAAGGCAAGAGCTATCACGGTGAATGGAAACGCAAGCCAGGGTACGATCGAGGCGCTAATCAATGTGATCTATACCTGGCAATAACATCAATTTGATTTTATTTTCCTCCTTTTTAAATCAATTTTTTAACCTTAGGATATATCATGGGTAAAACATTCAGTATAAAGGTCCTGTTCGGTATTTATCTTCTATTAATTGCAGGCAAAGTTTTTGCCTTCAGTTGTAATGTCGATGGCGGGTCAAGTATTGGAGCAGGTACAACCTCTGTTTATGTTAATCTCGATCCTGTAATACAACCGGGCCAGAATCTGGTTGTAGACTTGTCTCAGCATATAAGTTGCTGGAATGATTACGGCGGCTGGTACGACACTGATCATATAAACCTGGTACAAGGATCAGCTTTCGCAGGCTCCCTACAGTCATATAAAGGATCACTGTACTGGAATAATGTGACCTACCCTTTCCCGTTGACGACAAATACCAACGTATTGGATATTGGTGATAAGACACCGATGCCATTACCGTTAAAACTCTATATTACCCCAGTCGGAGCGGCTGGTGGAGTTGTCATAAAAGCAGGGGAAGTTATTGCCCGTATTCATATGTATAAAATTGCCACGTTAGGAAGCGGAAATCCGCGTAATTTTACGTGGAATATTATTTCAAATAACAGTGTTGTTATGCCAACAGGCGGTTGCACCGTTGATAGTCGTAATGTCACCGTGAATCTCCCGGACTTTCCTGGAAGCGCAGAAATACCCCTTGGTGTATATTGCTCTAGCGAACAAAAGCTCTCATTTTATCTTTCGGGTGCCACCACTGACAGTGCCCGACAAGTGTTTGCTAACACAGCACCAGATGCAACAAAAGCATCGGGCGTGGGTGTCTCTCTGATGCGTAATGGAAAAACACTGGCAACAGGAGAAAATGTCTCCCTGGGGACAGTAAATAAAAGCAAAGTACCTCTGGGTTTAAGCGCAACCTATGGACAAACAGGAAACAAGGTTGCAGCCGGAGCCGTCCAGTCAGTCATTGGTGTCACTTTTATCTATGAATAATTGTGATTTTGACATTAGTCTATGCGCTCCATTCATGAAAATTGCGCGGATAATTATTTTGTGAAGGCTATTATCCTACACTTGTAAGAAAATCCGCGCACAATTGAAGCCAGAGTCTTATTTTTTATATTGAGAATTATGTTAACTTAAACCCTATGAGAGATGATGCTTAACTTATCGTATTTATACTACTCTATTATTTAACGATAATAGAGTAAAAATAGTAAGAGAGTAGTCCCCTACTCTTATATATTCATGTTGACGATAAACCCTTTGTATATACTTTGCATCATCGCTATTACAAATCCTAATAATTCATTTCCACACAGGATAAGCAGATGAAGAAAAAAATTGAATCCTACCAGGGAGCTGCCGGTGGTTGGGGTGCTGTTAAATCCGTAGCGAATGCAGTACGTAAGCAGATGGATATACGCCAGGATGTTATTGCCATGTTTGACATGAATAAGCCAGAGGGCTTTGACTGTCCGGGATGTGCATGGCCAGATCCTAAGCACAGTGCGTCATTCGACATTTGTGAAAACGGCGCAAAAGCAATCGCCTGGGAAGTCACAGATAAGCAGGTAAATGCCTCTTTCTTTGCTGAGAATACGGTTCAATCATTACTTACCTGGGGAGATCACGAGCTTGAGGCTGCGGGACGTCTCACTCAGCCTTTGAAATATGATGACGTCAGCGACTGTTACAAGCCATTAAGCTGGCAACAAGCTTTCGACGAAATTGGCGCTCGCCTTCAAAGCTATAGTGATCCCAATCAGGTTGAATTCTATACTTCGGGGCGCACTTCCAATGAAGCTGCCTTTCTTTATCAGCTTTTTGCCCGTGAATACGGGAGCAATAACTTTCCCGACTGCTCCAACATGTGCCATGAACCGACCAGTGTGGGATTGGCAGCGAGTATCGGTGTGGGTAAAGGGACCGTGTTGCTGGAAGACTTTGAGAAATGCGATTTAGTCATTTGCATTGGGCATAACCCTGGTACAAACCACCCTCGCATGCTGACTTCGTTGCGCGCTTTAGTGAAACGGGGAGCGAAAATGATCGCCATCAATCCTCTACAGGAACGTGGCCTGGAGCGATTTACCGCACCGCAAAACCCGTTTGAAATGCTGACGAACTCTGAGACTCAGTTGGCCAGTGCCTACTATAACGTGCGCATTGGTGGCGATATGGCATTGCTCAAGGGGATGATGCGCCTGTTAATTGAGCGCGATGATGCTGCAAGCGCCGCAGGTCGGCCCTCATTGCTGGATGACGAATTTATTCAAACGCATACCGTCGGCTTTGACGAGCTACGCCGTGACGTGCTCAATTCCGAGTGGAAAGATATCGAACGTATTTCTGGACTAAGTCAGACACAAATCGCCGAACTTGCTGATGCATATGCCGCTGCCGAACGAACTATTATCTGTTACGGAATGGGGATCACTCAGCACGAACATGGTACCCAGAACGTACAGCAACTGGTCAATCTGCTGTTGATGAAAGGTAACATTGGCAAGCCTGGTGCGGGTATCTGCCCACTACGAGGTCACTCTAATGTACAGGGCGACCGAACCGTCGGTATCACCGAGAAACCGTCTGCAGAGTTTCTGGATCGCCTGTGTGAGCGCTATGGCTTCACCCCACCTCATGCACCTGGACATGCTGCAATCGCCAGCATGCAAGCTATATGTACGGGGCAAGCTCGAGCATTGATCTGCATGGGGGGCAACTTTGCACTGGCAATGCCAGATCGGGAAGCGAGCGCTGTACCGTTAACGCAATTAGATCTGGCGGTACACGTAGCCACTAAGCTTAACCGCTCTCATCTGCTGACCGCACGGCATAGCTATATTCTGCCGGTTCTGGGACGTAGCGAGATTGACATGCAAAAAAGCGGTGCGCAGGCGGTAACCGTTGAAGATTCAATGTCGATGATTCATGCCTCGCGTGGTGTGTTAAAACCCGCCGGTGTAATGCTGAAATCAGAGTGTGCAGTGGTCGCGGGAATCGCGCAAGCAGCACTACCCCAGAGCGTGGTAGCCTGGGAGTATCTGGTGGAAGATTATGATCGCATTCGCAATGACATTGAAGCTGTGCTTCCAGAGTTTGCCGACTATAACCAGCGCATCCGTCATCCTGGTGGTTTTCACCTGATAAACGCAGCAGCTGAAAGGCGCTGGATGACGTCGTCAGGTAAGGCTAATTTCATTACCAGTAAAGGGCTGTTAGAAGATCCCTCTTCAGCGTTTAACAGTAAGCTGGTCATGGCGACAGTACGCAGTCACGATCAGTACAACACGACGATTTATGGTATGGATGATCGCTATCGAGGGGTATTCGGTCAACGAGATGTGGTCTTTATGAGTGCTAAACAAGCTAAAATTTGCCGTGTAAAAAACGGCGAAAGAGTTAATCTTATTGCACTCACGCCAGACGGTAAACGTAGCTCACGCCGCATGGATAGATTAAAAGTGGTCATTTACCCTATGGCTGACCGCTCACTGGTGACCTATTTTCCAGAATCGAATCACATGCTAACACTTGATAACCACGATCCATTAAGTGGCATTCCTGGCTATAAAAGTATTCCGGTTGAATTAGAACCATCAAATTAATTCGCCTCCTCATTTCTTCTGCTGTCATCCGCACAGCAGAAGAATTCCTCATTGACTATTATCGCGCAATTTGCTCACATGGATTAAATTAAACCACACACTATAAGATATAAACTTCTGCCTACAGCTGTAAGAAACTCCGCTCAGTACTGAAGTACCCGTCCTATTTCCTCTATTCTCCAGCCTGTTATATTAAGCATACTGATTAACGATGCTTAACGTCATTCGTTTAATAAACACATTTGAAATGCATGCGACCATAGTGAAAAATAAAATCACGCAAAGAGACAACTATAAAGGGATCATGTCTGTAATTGTGGTTGTCTTATTACTGACCCTTACATTGATAGCCATTTTTTCGGCAATTAATCAGCTGGGTATTTCAGAAATGGGTCGCATTGCAAGGGATCTTACACATTTCATTATCAATAGTTTGCAAGACTGAAAAATAAACAGCAAATTATAAATATGAAATGTTAAAAAAGTATCGATAAAAACTTTATTGTTTTAAGGAGATAAAATGTCGCTCGTTTGTTCTGTTATATTTATTCATCATGCCTTCAACGCTAACATTTTAGATAAAGATTACGCCTTCTCTGACGGCGAGATCCTGATGGTAGATAACGCTGTTCGTACGCATTTTGAACCTTATGAGCGGCATTTTAAAGAAATCGGATTTAATGAAAATACCATTAAAAAATATCTACAATGCACTAACATCCAGACAGTGACGGTGCCTGTTCCTGCGAAGTTTTTACGTGCTTCAAATGTACCGACTGGATTGCTTAATGAAATGATTGCTTATCTCAACTCGGAAGAACGCAATCATCATAATTTTTCAGAACTTTTGCTTTTTTCTTGCCTGTCTATTTTTGCCGCATGCAAAGGTTTCATTACACTATTAACTAACGGTGTGCTATCCGTTTCCGGGAAAGTGAGAAATATTGTCAACATGAAGCTGGCGCACCCATGGAAGCTGAAAGATATTTGTGACTGCCTGTACATCAGTGAAAGCCTGTTGAAGAAAAAACTAAAGCAAGAGCAAACGACATTCTCACAGATTCTTTTAGATGCCAGAATGCAGCACGCAAAAAATTTGATACGCGTAGAAGGTTCAGTCAATAAAATTGCCGAACAATGTGGTTATGCGAGTACATCTTATTTTATTTATGCGTTCCGCAAACATTTCGGCAACAGTCCGAAGAGAGTTTCTAAGGAGTACCGTTGTCAAAGGCACACGGGTATGAACACGGACAACACGATGAATGCTTTAGCTATTTGATTATTTGCTAACGAGTAGTCAACCACACACGCTGCGTAAGAATTAAATGGGGCAGCCATTCCCTGCCCCGCGTTGTTTTTAGGCGATATATTTCTTGAAATAAATAAGTGACAGTCATCACATATTTATGCATTTGCATAACCTGTTGCATGATTATTTATGATCTCAGTTCGGCATTTTGGCAGTAAAATACAATAATTTATTAAATATCAATAGATTAGTTGTTTATCGGCGAGAAATTACTTAGTAGAACAGAAAGTAATGTCAATGCGTTATGGACTGTTATTTCCCTTTTTTTAGCTAAATTTGCTATCTATTTATGTGACTAACTTCACTTACATTAACTTATTTCTCTTCGTAAAATTACTTTGGAATTAAGTACAATAAGAAGAGGAACATTTATGAAGTCTGCATTAAAGAAAAGTGTCGTAAGTACCTCGATATCTTTGATACTGGCATCTGGTATGGCTGCATTTGCTGCTCATGCGGCAGATGATGTAAAGCTGAAAGCAACCAAAACAAACGTTGCTTTCTCAGACTTTACGCCGACTGAATACAGTACCAAAGGAAAGCCAAATATTATCGTACTGACCATGGATGATCTTGGTTATGGACAACTTCCTTTTGATAAGGGATCTTTTGACCCAAAAACAATGGAAAATCGTGAAGTTGTCGATACCTACAAAATAGGGATAGATAAAGCCATTGAAGCTGCGCAAAAATCAACGCCGACGCTCCTTTCATTAATGGATGAAGGCGTACGTTTTACTAACGGCTATGTGGCGCACGGTGTTTCCGGCCCGTCCCGCGCCGCAATAATGACCGGTCGAGCGCCCGCCCGCTTTGGTGTCTATTCCAATACTGATGCTCAGGATGGTATTCCGCTAACAGAAACTTTCTTGCCTGAATTATTCCAGAATCATGGTTATTACACTGCAGCAGTAGGTAAATGGCACTTGTCAAAAATCAGTAATGTGCCAGTGCCGGAAGATAAACAAACGCGTGACTATCATGACAACTTCACTACCTTTTCTGCGGAAGAATGGCAACCGCAAAACCGTGGCTTTGATTACTTTATGGGATTCCATGCTGCGGGAACGGCATATTACAACTCCCCTTCACTGTTCAAAAACCGTGAACGCGTCCCCGCAAAAGGTTATATCAGCGATCAGTTAACCGATGAGGCAATTGGCGTTGTTGATCGTGCCAAAACACTTGACCAGCCTTTTATGCTTTACCTGGCTTATAATGCTCCGCATCTGCCAAATGATAATCCTGCTCCGGAGCAATATCAGAAGCAATTTAATACCGGCAGTCAAACAGCAGATAATTACTACGCTTCCGTTTATTCTGTTGATCAGGGTGTAAAACGCATTCTCGAACAACTGAAGAAAAACGGACAGTATGACAATACAATTATTCTCTTTACCTCCGATAATGGTGCAGTTATCGATGGTCCTCTGCCGCTGAACGGGGCGCAAAAAGGCTATAAGAGTCAGACCTATCCTGGCGGTACTCACACCCCAATGTTTATGTGGTGGAAAGGAAAACTTCAACCCGGTAATTATGACAAGCTGATTTCCGCAATGGATTTCTACCCGACAGCTCTTGATGCAGCCGATATCAGCATTCCAAAAGACCTTAAGCTGGATGGCGTTTCCTTGCTGCCCTGGTTGCAAAATAAGAAACAAGGCGAGCCACATAAAAATCTGACCTGGATAACATCTTATTCTCACTGGTTTGATGAGGAAAACATTCCATTCTGGGATAATTACCACAAATTTGTCCGCCATCAGTCAGACGATTACCCGCATAACCCCAACACCGAGGACTTAAGCCAATTCTCTTATACGGTGAGAAATAACGATTATTCGCTCGTCTATACAGTAGAAAATAATCAGTTAGGTCTATACAAACTGACGGATCTACAGCAAAAAGATAACCTTGCCGCCGCCAATCCGCAGGTCGTTAAAGAGATGCAAGGCGTGGTAAGAGAGTTTATCGATAACAGCCAGCCACCGCTTAGCGAGGTAAATCAGGAGAAGTTTAACAATATCAAGAAAGCATTAAGCGAAGCGAAATAACTAAACCTTCATGCGGCGGATTTTTCCGCCGCCTTATTGAGCGAGATAGCGATGCACGTTACAGCCAAGCCCTCCAGTTTTCAATGTAATCTCAAATGTGATTACTGTTTTTACCTTGAAAAAGAGTCGCAGTTTACTCATGAAAAATGGATGGATGACAGCACTCTGAAAGAGTTCATCAAACAATATATCGCAGCGTCTGGCAATCAGGTCTATTTTACCTGGCAAGGCGGTGAACCCACTCTGGCTGGCCTGGATTTTTTCCGTAAAGTTATTCACTATCAACAACGCTATGCAGGCCAAAAACGAATTTTTAATGCATTACAAACGAATGGCATTTTATTGAATAATGAATGGTGTGCCTTTCTCAAAGAACATGAGTTTCTGGTTGGTATCTCGATCGATGGACCCCAAGAACTACATGACCGCTACAGACGCAGTAATTCAGGTAACGGTACTTTTGCAAAAGTGATAGCAGCCATCGAGCGTCTGAAATCATATCAAATAGAGTTTAATACGTTAACCGTCATTAATAACATTAATGTCCATTACCCTCTTGAGGTTTATCATTTTTTAAAATCTATCGGCAGTAAACATATGCAATTTATCGAATTGCTCGAAACCGGGACGCCGAATATTGATTTCAGTGGTCATAGTGAGAACACATTCCGTATCATTGATTTTTCTGTGCCTCCCACGGCTTATGGCAAGTTTATGTCAACCATTTTTATGCAATGGGTTAAAAACGATGTGGGTGAAATTTTCATCCGTCAGTTTGAAAGCTTTGTCAGCCGTTTTTTGGGGAATGGGCATACCAGTTGTATTTTCCAGGAGTCCTGCAAGGATAATCTGGTTGTTGAAAGTAATGGAGACATTTACGAATGCGACCATTTTGTCTATCCACAGTACAAAATTGGAAACATTAATAAATCGGAACTCAAAACGATGAACAGTGTACAACTGACAGCGCAAAAAAAACGGATTTCAGCGAAATGTCAGCAATGTGTATATAAACCTATCTGCAATGGTGGTTGCCCTAAGCATCGTATTACTAAAGTAAACAATGAGACTGTTTCCTATTTTTGCGAAGGTTATAAAATCCTTTTTTCAACCATGGTACCTTATATGAACGCCATGGTAGAGTTAGCTAAGAACAGAGTACCGCTTTACCACATTATGGATGTTGCAAAACAAATGGAGAATAATTAATAACGCTCCCCCTTAGCTCCATTCTTAGCCTCCTTCTTATGACCTTAACAAGGCACCCGACATAAATTCCTGTCGGGTGTTTCGTCTTCATCATCTTCCTTTGCGAAAATATTGCCGTATCTAATAAAGGCGATTTAAGTTTCCCTGCGCAGCAAAAATCACTTATCGCGCTGGCTAATAAAGCAGTAAGCGGAAGCGGCGTTGGTGAACTCTCCTCTTCCAGCCTGAAACGCTGGAGTGCGGAAAACTCGGTAACCATGAGCAGTAAAGTCAGTGGCATGAATACGTTGCTCTCCGTTAGCGCGCGGACTAATAACCCTGAACCTGGTTTCCAGTTGATTAACCAGCGAATCACCCACAGCACGATTAACGACAATATTTGGGCATCGCTGCAAAATGCTCAAATTCAGGCGTTGAAAACGCTCGACCAGCGTCCAGCGGAGAAATTCGCCCAGCAGATGTATGAGACGCGCTATGCCGATGACCGCACGAAATTACCGCAAGAAAATCAGATTGCACAGTTTACTGCCGCAGATGCGCTGGCTGCCGATCGCCAGTTGTTTTCATCTCCAGCGGATATCACGTTTGTCATTGTCGGTAATGTCGCAGAAGACAAACTCGTGGCGTTAATTACGCGTTACTTAGGATCTATCAAACACTCTGATTCGCCATTAGCCGCAGGTAAACCATTAACTCGCGCGACGGACAACGCATCGGTTACTGTAAAAGAACAAAATGAACCAGTGGCACAGGTTTCACAGTGGAAGCGTTATAATTCCCGGACACCTGTTAATCTGGCGACGCGTATGGCGCTCGATGCTTTTAACGTCGCACTGGCAAAAGATCTACGCATTAATATTCGTGAACAGGCATCTGGGGCATACAGCGTTTCTTCTCGCCTCTCGGTTGATCCTCAGGCCAAAGATATCAGTCATTTGCTGGCTTTTACTTGTCAACCAGAACGACATGATGAACTGTTAACGTTAGCGAATGAAGTGATGGTTAAGCGTCTGGCCAAAGGGATCAGTGAGCAAGAACTGAACGAATACCAGCAAAACGTTCAGCGCAGCCTCGATATCCAACAGCGTAGCGTTCAACAATTAGCGAACACCATTGTAAATAGTCTTATTCAATATGACGATCCTGCAGCATGGATTGAGCAGGAGCAATTGTTGAAACAAATGACGGTAGAGAATGTTAACACTGCTGTTAAACAATATCTTTCTCATCCGGTGAATACGTATACCGGAGTATTATTGCCAAAATAATCACAGCCCCGTCAACACATCGTTGGCGGGGATTTTATCAATATTCGCTATTTTTATGTAATAATTTTATAAATGTGTTCAAAGTAAATAACCGTGTACTAATAATGATATTATAAGGTCTGATTTTTACGTGATAATTCAGGAGACGATAGAAAACACATAAAATAACAACATAAAACACCTTACCTCCACACAGAATTCTCTATTATGTTGTTTTTTAATAAAAATACATTATTCACGCAATATCTCGCGATAAATAACATTAGGATTTTGTTATTTAAAACCGAGTCCTTTGCACTTGCTTACTTTATCGATAAATCCTACTTTTTTAATGCGATCCAATCATTTTAAGGAGTTTAAAATGGATAAGAAGCAAGTAACGGATTTAAGGTCGGAACTACTCGATTCACGTTTTGGTGCGAAGTCTATTTCCACTATCGCAGAATCAAAACGTTTTCCGCTGCACGAAATGCGTGATGATGTCGCATTCCAGATTATCAATGATGAATTATATCTTGATGGCAACGCTCGTCAGAACCTGGCCACTTTCTGCCAGACCTGGGACGACGATAATGTCCATAAGTTGATGGATTTATCCATTAACAAAAACTGGATCGACAAAGAAGAATATCCGCAATCTGCAGCAATCGATCTGCGTTGCGTAAACATGGTTGCCGATCTGTGGCATGCGCCTGCACCGAAAAATGGTCAGGCCGTTGGCACCAACACCATTGGTTCTTCCGAGGCCTGTATGCTCGGCGGGATGGCGATGAAATGGC
>NZ_PSRU01000026.1:0-37558 GCF_003000935.1 Escherichia sp. R1 | reverse complement strand
CGCCAGTTTGTGGGTGATTTGCTTCTGCAAGCTGCGCAGCCCATTCAAGACCATCTTTTTGACCTTGGAGATAATCAAGTGGCAACTCTTCATGATTACTTGCAGGTTCGGCACCATGAAGCATGGCAGCGTGGCAGGCATCCTCAACGTTCTTCACTGCATCTGCGCAGTAGTTATAGCGATTGCATTCCACTAACTTCTGCTTGAGATTTTCAATTGCTTGCGCGACATCAGCCTGTATTTCTGGAACTGGCGGAACGGCTGTCTGCTGCTCTCGAACGTCATTAGCCGCTATCGGTTCTGCTGCCAACTGACTGGCATATTTGTTAATGGTAACGATAAGCTCTTGCTCAGCCTCATCCAGACAATCACCGATACCTCGCCTGTCACCGTCAAAATCATCGAAATCGGCACGAATCTTGGCAACCTTCAGGATTGCGGACAACACCTCACTAGGAATTACCGGATAGTTGGTTGACGTTTCCGCGATTTCCCGAAAATTATTGGTTGACGAATTCTTGTTTTCCCGAAAGTTTCCGGACTGAAGCATGGCGGCGCGGCAGGCGTTCCAGCCATCTGCGTAACAATCTCTGTGTTTCTTGAAATATGTCACCGCCCTTGGTACATCGTTTACGTCTATTTCATCCGGCACAACCGGCGCAGGTGAGTCAGCATAAACAGGAATAACGTCCGGTTGCTCTTTATTGCTTTCATCCGTTAAAGCCCAGAATAATTTCCCGGCCGGATGTTTGAAAATATAAGCAACTGGTTCTGCTTCCAGCGATGCCAGTGCAATTTCATAAGCACGGCGCTCAATATTGTCTCGAACGTCCAAGCTTCCTATGCGCTCTTTGATTTCTTTAATCAGTTCTTTGTCGGTAAAAGTGGTCATATCACTCTCCTTTGATGCGAATGCCTGCGGCGCGGATTGCAGCGATGACCTCAGAAGCTTTGTATGCCATTACCGTTTGGTAATCATCGTGAAAATCTGTTCGATGAAGCATGCTGCTACGTTCCGGGAGCAGTATTTCCCGATCCTCCAGTTCTGCTATGCGCATCTCTGCGGATTCCAGCTTCTCGCGCATATCGTCAACGTACTCGACCAGAGAACCGCCAGCAGGAATTTCGCACTCCTCGACCAGTTGGAAGTAGATATCAGCTGCGGCCCGTGTGTTGCTATGCCTAGCGTCGCCCATCTCACCTTCACGAAGAGCATCGCGTTCGGCGGTAAGATTGGCTATTTTGCTGTCTTTGCCTTCCAGCTCAACGCGCAGCTTCCCAACAGTAAGAGCAATATCCTCGTTCTCCTGGTCGCGGCTTTTGATGTATTGCTGGTTTCTTTCCCGTTCATCCAGAAGCGCCAGCACGGTTTCTGGTCCGGCCAGAAATTTGAAGGCGTTGAGCGCATCAATATCCACACCGTAATCTTTAAGTTCTTGTTCACTTAACAAATCATCATCAGCTGGCAACATTAACAGGCGTTCCATTGCTGGAATTGCACGTTCCGCCGCCTCACGCAGTGCCTGGTAATTAATTTCGCTCACTGGTTGCCTCCTTTGCGAAGCTGGTCGGCGAACAAACGTACACCAGACGCTTCACTGCGTAGAAACTTAACGGCATAATCAAAACCACCTCGTTCTGCGTCGTCTGCTCCGTTGTCGAGGTTATCTGCGTACATCTCTACCCCCTGCGCCCGTACTTCAGCCAGGAAAGCATCGGTGGCTGGGGTTTCGCTGTGGTGCAGGGCATCGTTGATAATCATTGCAGCAACTCCGGCCTGCCCTGCATCCGTGACCGACACATGCTCAAGAGTTACAGCCATTGCATGTTTCAGCCCCGCATTCTCCGCCGCCAGCGCCGAAAACTTCTCGTGTGCCAACTTAACAGCCGCATCAGCCTGCTTAATTGACTCAATCGCTTTCTGTTGGTCTTCGGACAGAGCTGAAATCTTGGCCTCCGCTTCAGTAAATTTGCGTACCAGATATTCAGCATTTGTTTCGTTAACCTTTAAATCACATGGGATGCATTTACCTTTCAGAAAACCATCCATCTCAATTAGTGACATTTGTTTCATTTCTTCCCACTCCGCCACATCGCATTCAGATATTTGTTTTGATTCACTGATGGAAAAGAATTTCTCTTAAGAAATTCCTCTCTCGATGGCATTGGCTTTACGCGTTGGCGAATAATCATTTCTGCCGGAAGAATGCCGGGATTGTATGCAAGTCCTCTCATGGTAAATTCCTCAGTCATTACTGATAGCGCCATAGCGTGAGCGGTAATTACGCAGGCGCGGGTCAATTTCAGGGAAGTGGGTATATGTGGCTTTGCGGAATGGTCGGATTGATGTCTGGTAAATTCGCTCGAGTTCTTCTTTCTCTGCAAGCCATATACAATGGCGAAATTCCTTTTCCTCTTTCGTTTCCTGCGGTAGCGACATTATCCGATCGTAGTTTTTTCTGAATTTATCCAGCACCTCCGATACGGAATTGCCGGAACAGCGGCGCGCGTCATCCGCACCATACAGAGGCGCTGGCATGGTTTTCTCCTGTTGATTATTTAGCTAACTTTTTCCAGATCGCTGAAACGTATTTGGCTTGGTGAATGGCATCATCAAGCGCGTTGTGGCGAGTTCCTTTGAATGGCATATCTCGCTTAGGGTCGAATCCTATTACCTTCCCAAGTTCGACGATTGTTCTTACGTCGCGGTCATTCCACCACTGCCACGGAACTGGCTGCCCTGTCAGCGAATAACTGTTTCGGAGAATAACGCAGTCAAATGATGCTCCATTCCCCCAAACCTGAACGAATTTGTGGTTAGCGTTCTTTATGATGAATTCAGATAACCATGAAAGAGCCGTTGAAAGCTCCTGAGTGTTGCTGATTAGCGATTTTCTGGCTTCTTCACTCTGTTCCAGCCACCATAAAATCGTTGAAGCGTCAGGACGCGCCCGATATCGCATTGATGACTCAAGCGAGATATTTACCGAGAACTCTTCTCCTGTTTCTCCGGTATTCGGTTCAAAGAATACCGCCCCAATAGAAATAACTGGCGCGTATGGCCCGTTGCCCATTGTTTCAAGGTCAACCATCAAGTGATTCATGTAAGTCCTTAAATTGCGTGAATAGCGTGACGAGGGAAGGGGAGAGTTACTGGTGCAAAGGGGATATCGTCGTCAAAATCCATAGGTGGTTCGCTGTGATTTCCCTGCTGCTGAGGTTGCTGTCTTTGTTGCTGACCATTATTTCGCTGAGGTGAAGACTGTTCATTGCCTCCTTGCTTGCCACCAAGCATTTGCATGGTTCCACCAACGCCCACGATGACTTCGGTAGTGAACCGATCCTGTCCGCTTTGATCCTGCCATTTTCTTGTCCGCAATTTGCCTTCAAGATAAACCTCAGAGCCTTTTCGCAGATATTCGCTGGCAATTTCTGCCAGTTTCCCGCTCATTACCACGCGGTGCCACTCCGTCTGCTCCTTTTGCTCTCCAGTTTTCTTATCACGCCATTGTTCTGACGTAGCAACTGTAAGGTTTGCAAATGCCGTTCCTGATGGTGAATATCTGATTTCTGGATCATGCCCAAGGCGACCAATAATGATCACCTTATTTACGCCTCTGCTTGCCATTTATGCCGCCTGTTTTAGTTCGTTAACTCTGATGTTCATTACCTGAACGCATTTAGCCTGCGCCTCCTCGTTGCCAGCCATTAATTGCCAGTCACGCTGATAACGCTCGATGAGTTTTTTCTTATCAGTTTCTGTTGACGCATAATCGCTGAAGTCTTTCAGGATTTGTTCGCAGTCAACCGATGGAGATTTCTGGTTGGTATTTTCTGGTGATGGTTTGTTATCTGATGCTGGGATTGCCCATCCCGGCAGCGATGGAGGGAGCCAGTAAAATCCTGTTCCATCCTTCAGTTTTGCCCTGTGCCACCCCTGCTTTTTATCGAGAGATGTTTGTGCGAAACCTTCCTCAAGGTTATACAGATACCGACCGATTCCCCACTGAACGGCAGCGCGCTTCATTGCACCGGAACGACCACCTTTGACGGCTTCTACCTGCGTGTTTTCAGCAGCATCCCATTTGGTTACCCATTCGGAATCAATCTTTATCGATATGCCGCATTCAACGCCGCCGTTGTTGGGAATATCGCGGTATTCATTGCGCCATCCTGCTTTGCCGCAAACATCGTCCAGGCGTTTCATGATTGCCCGGTTCGTGACATAAGCCAGCACCATAGCCCACACTTTGCCATCGCGTGTTTTACCGCTTTGCTGTATTCGCCATTCGATATCTTCAGGGCTGAATGGCTCATCGAATTTATTCAAATCCATAATTCACCTCAGAATGGACATGGCCCAAGGAAATAACGCTGGTTTAATACTTCGACTCGTGACAAATTAAGGCATACCCGCATTCCTTCGCGGTCGCCATTATGGCGATACCAGAGAGCTTTCTGCGTGTACATGCGTCTCTGTAACTTGCTCTCCTTCACTGTGGTTGCAAGCGACATGAATATCTCCTTCGTTACCGATTAATTCTTTCATCTGACGAATGAATTCTTCGTCTGAACAGTTATCTGTAAAACTCATTTCCTGCGATACCACGGAAGGTTGATAGCTGATTTCATCGCTTTATTTGCTTCAAGCCACATTTTTGAATCACCAATAAATCGGGCTATTACTGCTTTGTTTTGTGCAGCACGAAGCATCTGGTGATTAATGGCTATTTCATTGCGCATAACGCCTCCAGTTGTTTCTTTGCTGCTCTGATTAATTGTTTAACTCGGCGTGATAATTCAGATTCGTGCGGGTAGAAAGCGGACATGACGCCGCTACCCGCGAGCTGAAAGTGCATCATGGGTAACTCCTTATATTTGATTGCATAACGAAAATGCCTCTCGTGAAGCATTGTTGGTATGCGGTAAAGCCGCGCTTGGCGGCTTATTTGAAGATTTCTATGAAATCAAGAACTGATGATATTTCGTGGTTGAACGATTTTCTTTTGTATCTTTCTATCGCAGAATCTACCTGGTGTTTATAGTCATCGTCGTTTGAGTATTTAACGAAGCATTCTATTGTCTCAGGCGTTACAGCTATAAGGCTCCACCAACCTTCATCAGATTGATATTCAAATCCCATGCTTTCAAGCCATCCGGCATATTTCCCTCCAGCATCTTGCCAGTGTGTCTTTTCTGCAAGGAAGCTGTTAACCGTCATATGTGCATCAAGGCATTTATCCAACTGTTTACCATTAAGTAGCCATGCGCTGACAGTTGCACATCCCAAATCAACTGATTGAGTAGAGATATTGAATTGGTCGTAATCATCTGGATTAACCAGAATATCTGTAATTTTCATAATTCCTCCGTCAAAAAAAAATCGCCCTCACATAGGAGGGCAAAGAAGATTTCCAATAATCAGAACAAGTCGGCTCCTGTTTGGTTACGAGCGACATTGCTCCGTGTATTCACTCGTTGGAATGAATACACAATGCAGTGTTTATTCTGTTGTTAGTGCCAAAAATAAAGGCCGACTATGCGGCCTCGGAAGGAAGTCCAATCATCTTATTCAAATCTTCTACCCGTAAAGCAGGAAGTGCTGTACTTGCTTTATCTGCTTCTTTTGGTAGCAATTCTTTGCTTTCAGGCCAAACCTCAATAAGTCGCTTAACTGTTGTGACTGAGTTCAAAGCAGCCCATACATTTGATTCGATATCCTTTTTCTTGGCTTCAAGTTTTTGTTGCAATGCGCAGATTTCATCAAAACCTTTTTGTTATTTCGTGTTCTGCGCTAAACATGCATTTATCTTTGTTCGGAGTAGGGAGTAATATATCTTCGCCGTTGCCGTCTTTCCCATATGAAAGCCATCCAACCCTTCTGCCAGATACAGTAAGATAAATTGAAGTAGAACTAACATCGTATGAGTAAAATGAACATCCCATCTTTTCAAGTTCTTCACTTATAGCTACCAACTTGGATGATAACTGATCCACTTCCTCAGTTTTCTTTTTACCGCCAAACGCAATAACTCTGGCGTCAAGTGCAAGATGGTTCTTTAACTTTGTTACTTCTTCAAGTTCAGTGAAAACCCCAGACTTAATTAAAGCGTTACGAGCGATTTCCTCTTTCATTCTCGTAGTTAAGCGGATTGATGACATATTAATTCCTCTCAAATAAGTGGTTTGCTGCCTAATTTCATTTTCTGGCGACCAACACAAGTCACACCCATTTCACTGCGTGGCTTGCGGTAGTAAATACGGTTCTGTTTACGCTCGACTTCTTCTGCCTTCTTGCAGCGAAGGCTTCCGAGTGATGTTGCTTTGTCTGCTCTGACGCAACCAGAGAGCTTTAGCGCAATTTTTCGCGCCAGTCGCTGCTCTTGCATTGCCTGTTCACGTTGAGCCTGTCTGCGTGCTCTGCGGCGATTTCTGGCGTTATCGTCAGCCAGATATGTAATGACTACTGTCATGTTGACCTCCGATGAAACAACTTTGGAATTTTTTTTATTACAAAGTGGTTTCCATCCCCGCCAATTAGACGGGGATGGAAGAGCATTTATGAGCCTTCATGGACTCTGCTCGATCAGTTCTATTTAATTAATCTCTCAACTGAATGTAAGTATTCACATAAATCCTCCTACCTCTTGTGCAGCTTTCTTGAATATGGTGGCGGCTGCATAACGCCTATGGAATTGACTTTGGCGATTGGATGGCCGGTGCTGAACTCCGGCTTACTGGTTAGAGCGCCCGCACTACCAGTGACGCTGTCTTGAGGCGCAGATTGGTTACTGCTTGCCATGAGCGCTGTTTATACATTGGTCGAGCATCAGCCTGCTCATTCATCCAATCCCAAAGCCAACTACTCTTTGGTTCCCGCATTTCGGCGGGACAATCCCATCAATGTTAAAGAGCCTGCCAATCTGTTCCGTTTGGCTACCAGCGTCCTGCTGATGGCTTAAATTTAAGATCTCTTTAATTAATGGTCAAGAGTATTTTTGAAGAAAACTTAAATTTTCTTTCGTAACTTAAGTTTGGCTTTGATTTTTAAAGGAAATAAAAAAAAGGGGCGAATGCCCCCTTATGGAAGGTTTGCTAGTTTTGCATCGACAACTACGCCGATGATTTTGCAGTTTCCGTTGATCTCGATCATCGGATATTGTGGGTTAAGTGGTTTTAGAAACTTCCTGCCTGCATCAATAACTAACTTCTTGAAAGTTGCCTCGTTTTCTCCTTCGAGCTTTGCAACTACCAGTTTCCCGTTACGCGGCTCTACTTCAGGATCGACGAGTATTATCATTCCTTCAGGGATACTGAGACCGGCCGGAGCCGTCATTGAGTCTCCCTTCACGTCCAACCAAAACGAATCTTCTGAACAGTCTACGGTTGTATCGTACCAGTTATCTATTGCACGCTTATGATATGGTTCTACAGCTTCCATCCAGCATCCTGCGCTCACCCAGCTAATCAGAGGGTATGACCCTCTTGGATCATGCCTACTGTGATAGGCAATGTTTGAAAGACTTTCCTCTCCTTTCATCAGATAGTCAGGGGAACACTTCAACGCATTAGCCAGGGCGAGAAGATTCTCTCCATTTGGCTCTGTCTCAGAGCGTTCCCACTGAGATATGGCAACATTAGACACGCCGACCATCTTTCCAAGTGCGGCCTGCCTGATCTTGAGTTCTTTTCTCCGAGCGCGAATGCGCTCTCCCATCAATTGAGTTTTCATAGTTAAGACATCTTAAATAAACTTGACTTAAGATTCCTTTAGTGGATAATTTAAGTGTTCTTTAATTTCGGAGCGAGTCTATGTACAAGAAAGATGTTATCGACCACTTCGGAACCCAGCGTGCTGTAGCTAAAGCGTTAGGCATTAGCGACGCAGCAGTCTCTCAGTGGAAGGAAGTCATCCCAGAGAAAGACGCCTATCGACTGGAAGTCGTTACAGCTGGCGCCCTGAAGTATCAAGAAAGCGCTTACCGCAAAGCGGCATAAGCAAATTGCTCTTTAACAGTCATGGTCATCATTCCCGCCGAAATGCGGGAATACAACGCGCATAATTTGATGTGCATAACTTCTTATTTGTTAAGGAAATACTTACATATGCAACTTACAAGTACTCGCAAGAAAGCGAATGCAATTACAAGCAACATCCTGAATCGAATTGCTGTACGTGGTCAGCGAAAGGTTGCTGATGCATTAGGGATCAATGAATCGCAAATTTCGCGATGGAAAGACAGCTTCATCCCAAAAATGGGAATGCTTCTGGCTGTGCTGGAGTGGGGTGTTGAAGACGAGGAATTAGCGGAGCTGGCAAAGAAAGTAGCCATGGTGCTGACAAAAGAAAAGCCTCAAGACTGCTGCAACAGTTTTGAGGCCTGATGTAGAAAGACTGGATCAATCCACAGGAGTAATTATGACAAAACAACTCAGTCCTTACCAGGACAAAATTCACAAACACATACTACGTGATCGCTTCCTGTCCAGCTTCAAGCAGCCTGGTCGATTCCGGGCTGAGTTGGAAAAAGTGAAGCTGATGCAGAAGGAGAAAGGTCATGAGTAATCTTGCAACCGTAACACATTTAAGGCCTTCACAACGGCCTGTGGAGCGTCGTGTGGCAGAAGTTGAAGATGGTTATACCCGTCTTGCAAATGCCCTGTATGAAGAGCTTATCGGCGCAGATTTAACGAAAAATCAGAGCAAGGTTGCCCACGCCATATGCCGTAAAACATACGGCTACGGTAAAAAGATGGATCGCATCTCTGATAGTCAGTTAGCTCAAATTACCAGGCTGCCAAGACAGAAGGTAAACAAGGCCAAGAATGAGCTTATCGCGATGAAGGTTATCCTTCGCGAAGGCCAGCAAATCGGGCCTAACAAGAACATCGAGGAATGGCAAATCGAAGGGTGTCACTACTCTGGTGATAATGTCACTGCATTGGTGACAAAAAGTGTCACCAAAACGGTGACAGCGCTGTCACCAAAACAGGGACACACAAAAGAAACTATTACAAAAGAAAAAAGAAATAATAAAAACACTATGTCCGAAAGTGTTCGGACGGAGTGTGAAAAATCACCTGACCGTCACGAAGAAACCGACAAGGCATTCGAGGAAATATTCTGGTGTGCAGGCATGCGGAAAGCCGGGAAGAAAAACGCAGCTTCGGCATTCAGAACACAGTTCAGGGAATGGCGTAAAACTACCAGGGGTACGGCAAGCGAGTTTGCCACGATGCTGGCAGAAGACATCGCATGCAGGAATGGTAAGCAGTTCGGATTCGACAGGTTGTTACCATCGAGCTACCTGAACGGTCAACGCTGGAACGACGAGAAGCCAGAAACCATTCAACCACAATCCAAACCATCATCCGCAATCACCGTATCGAAAACTGGCTACGTGTTTTTCGACAGGTGAACCATGAAATCAAAAATCAAATCGCTACTGGTCGCTGGTTATAACCACGGCTGGTTAAGTATTTCGTTTGTCGATTTCTGGTTTAAAAATCTCAATCTGAGGGAATCATGAGGCCAAGTGAACTCAGCGACCTGCTTTGGGCGCAGGTTGACAGGGTGGCTCCGCACCTGTTGCCAAACGGCAAGAAAGAGGGGCATGAGTGGGTTGCCGGTAACGTCAACGGTGACAAGGGAAACAGCCTTAAGGTCAACCTTAGCGGCAAGAAAAAATGGGCTGATTTCGCTGAGGGAGACGGCGGTGACATGCTTGATTTGTGGATGGCATGTCGTGGAATTAACCTGCATCAGGCTATGCAGGAAGCGAAAGCCTTTCTCGGTATCAAGGATGACGATCACCATTTCGATGCCAAACGTGAGAAGAAATTCTCCAGACCTGATCGCAAGAAAATCGCCCGCTACGTTACCAGAACAGAATCCCATCTTGAGTACCTGCAATCGCGTGGCATATCGCCAGAAGTAGTAAAGCGCTACGAGGTTGTCAGCGGCAAGGTGTGGAAGGGAGAACGAGAACTTGATGCACTGGTGCTTCCGTACAAACGCGATGGTGAGTTGTTGCAGGTCAAGCGAATCAGCACTGAGCGCCCGGACGGGAAGAAAGTCATTATGGCAGAAGGTGATTGCGAACCTTGTCTGTTCGGATGGCAGGCTCTGGACGCTGGCGTGAGGGCGGTTGTGCTTTGCGAAGGCGAAATTGATTGTATGAGCTATGCGCAATACGGCATCTCGGCGTTATCCGTGCCGTTTGGTGGAGGGAAAGGCGCTAAGCAACAGTGGATTGAGTTTGAGTACCACAACCTCGACAGGTTTGAGGAAATATTCATCTCGATGGACGTTGATGATGTTGGTCGTGAAGCCGCAAGGGAAATCGCAAGCCGACTCGGTGAACATCGTTGCCGTCTTGTTACTCTGCCGTACAAAGACATCAACGAATGCCTGATGAACGGTGTTACCGAGGATGAAATCTGGCAGTACATCGGCACGGCATCCTACTTCGATCCTGAAGAACTCTACAGCGCGCGAGAGTTTTACCAGGACACTATCAACGCTTTCTACGGCAAGCAGCAGTATCTGTTTAATCCACCGTGGGAATCTCTCGCAGATAAATTCCAGTTCCGTGAGGCCGAGTTGACGCTGGTCAATGGTGTGAACGGTCACGGAAAAACGGAGGTTGTCGGGCATATGGCACTTGAGGCAATGCGTCAGGGTGTGAAGACGTGCATCGCGTCACTTGAGCTGAAGCCAGGCATTCTCCTTAAGCGACTTACCCGTCAGGCAACGTGCTGCAAGATGCCGCCAGTGCTGGAAATTGACTCTGCATTTAAATTTTATGACGAAAGACTTTGGGTGTTTGGCCTGACCGGAACGGCGAAAGCCGACAGGCTGATCGAAATATTCGACTACGCTCGCCGCCGATACGGCATCCAGTTATTCATCATCGACAGCCTGATGAAATGTGGCATAGGCGACGATGACTATAACGGGCAGAAGGCGTTTGTTGACTCGATTTGCGATTTCAAAAACAAAACAAACTCCCACGTCATTCTCGTTACTCACTCGCGAAAAGGTGACAGCGAAGAAAAACCAACCGGGAAAATGGACGTAAAAGGCTCTGGAGCGATAACAGACCTGACAGACAACCTTTTCATCATCTGGCGTAACAAGGCTCGCGAGAGAGCGTTACAGAGAGTTCAGAGTGGTGAAAAGATGTCAGAGAAGGACGAACAGCTACTGGCATCTCCGGCATCTGTTTTGATGCTTGAAAAACAACGTAACGGCGAAGGTTGGGAAGGTGGTGTCCCGTTGTTCCTTGACGAGCAATCGCACCAGTTCCTGCAACTTGAATCAGGATCGCCATATAGCTACATCGCCAATATGCCGAAATCGGAATATGACGAGGCGTGGCGACAGGAAAACGTGACGGAGTATTAAATGACCATCTACATCACTGAGCTAATAACAGGCCTGCTGGTAATCGCAGGCCTTTTTATTTGGGGGAGAGTAAATCGTGGCTGAGTTTATGCTCGTCGCACTCAAATGCGTTGGCGTTGGATGGATTCTTCTGACGTTATTTATTGTTCTGCATAGCTACATTCGTCTTGTGAATGACGGTAAAGACCCATGGTATACGTTGTTTGGCGCTGCATTTGTCTGGGTGATTATCGGTGTTGCGCCTGTCGCTGTAGCAAAAATGGCGTGGCGTTTTGTGAGTTGAACTGAGGTTAAGTATCGATGGATGAATCAAGAAAGCAGTTTGAAGAATGGTTTGAAAATTACACCGGATGTGATCCTAAAAATAAAATATACGCCAATATGGTTGAGATGTATTGGCAAGCGTGGAAGGCATCGCGAGCAGCTATCGAGATTGAGCTGCAAAAGCCAAAGAAAGGCCCACTTCCCGGTGATTATCACATTGGCTATGACTCAGGTGCAGAATCGCAATACGAAAGCGATGTAGAGGCTATCCGCGCCGCTGGAATCAAAGTGAAGGAGTGAGCATGAGTCGACGAAGTAGCTTTTTGGGGTTTGTAATATTCCTGTCCTGCACTGGTTACATCGTAATCTGGTCAATTTCGAACATTGACCGTGGCGGGGAATATCTCATTGTAATGTTCTTTCCTTTGTTTCTTGGGTGGTACGCCGCAAGGTTGCTGGAAGAATGGGGTTACAGGCATAAAAAATAAAGGAGTGTTCAGTGAAGCAAACAATATTCCTCCGAACTAAGCAACAACAGCAAGCCGCAATCAACGCCATCCTCGCAACTCCTCTCGATAAAGACAAGCCAGTCACCATCCGCATTACTGACTACAAGCGAAATCTTGACCAGAACGCAAAATTTCACGCGATGGTCGCAGATATCGCCAGGCAAGTTCAGTGGCGCGATAAATGGTTAAAACCAGAACAATGGAAGGTTTTGTTGATCAGCGGTCATGCAGTGGCAACAAAGCAGGAAGCTGATGTTTTGCCCGGGCTTGAAGGCGAATACGTCAACATTCGCGAAAGCAGCGCGCAGATGAGTGTGAAGCGTATGGCAAGTCTGATTGAGTACACGACAGCATGGGCTATTGGTCAGGGTGTCAGGTTTACCGACAGGAGGTACGAATGAGACGACAGCGACGAAGTTTCACCGACATAATCTGCGAAAACTGCAAATACCTTCCAACGAAACGCTCCAGAAATAAACGCAAGCCAATCCCAAAAGAATCTGACGTAAAAACCTTCAACTACACGGCTCACCTGTGGGATATCCGGTGGCTAAGACATCGTGCGAGGAAATGACAATGCTTTTAATTCAACCTGGATTTGGCCTTAGCATCAAAAAATGGCACATGTTTGGCGAGAAAGAGTCTCAACGAAAAATGGTGCTTATCAAGTTGCCATTTATCAGTATTTGTTGGCTAAACAGGGAGGCAGCAAATTATTTGTCTACATGCGCCAGAGCAGCATTTAACGACCCTGAGTGGTTTGTAGAAAACCATCACGCTGTTCGTCAGGCAAAGAGAAAGGCCAATACGACATACATGAAGGCGTATCGAAAAGCATGGAAAGAACACCGCGATCGATACCAACAAGACATGGAAAAGCTTGAATCAGAAAACATGGAATTAAGACGAAAGCTTGGTGAAGCAAAACGAGATATTGATGCTTACAAGCGACTTTTTAATGGTGAAAGCCATGCTTAGTCCATCCCAATCCATTCAATACCAGAAAGAAAGCGTCGAGCGAGCTTTAACGTGCGCTAAATGCGGTCAGAAGCTGCATGTGCTGGAAGTTCACGTGTGCTCAGATTGCTGCGCAGAACTGATGAGCGATCCGAATAGCTCAATGTACGAGGAAGAAGACGATGAGTGATTTCTCTGAGCTTATTTCCTTCAAAAAAGACAGAGAAGAAATGCGGACTGAATCTGTCTATTACGTTCAACACCGGAATAAACGCTCGGTGCTTGATCAGGAGTTGGTTATTACCGGAGACCTGGCATTCAGAACATATAAGGCCAGCATGGAAATGAAGGATTTCCCTAAATGTGGTTCTGAAAGAGAAGCTGCGTTAAAGCTGGCTGAGTGGATGCAGAGAATGGCTGCTGCAATTGAGAATTACTGGAGTGAACCATAATGGCTAACCTACGCAAAGAAGCGCGCGGCAGAGAATGCCAGGTACGTATTTACGGCGTATGCAATGGCAATCCTGAAACTACAGTTCTGGCACATTACCGGATGGCTGGAATTTGCGGAACGGGAATGAAGCCTGACGACCTGATCGGCGCATGGGCTTGTAGCGCGTGTCACGATGAAATCGACCGACGCACCCATAACCTCGACAACAAAGACGCCAGACTTTACCACCTCGAAGGCGTAATCAGGACGCAGGCGATACTGCTGAAGGAGGGGAAGATTAAGCCATGAACGAATATCAGTTTGTGCTTCCTTACCCGCCGTCGGTGAACACCTACTGGCGAAGACGGGGAAGCCAATATTACATAAGCGATAAAGGCCAGAAATACCGAAAAGACGTACAGCAAATAATCCGGCAACTCAAGTTAGACATTTTCACCAAATCACGACTCCGCATCAAAGTCATCGCAGACGTTCCAGACTCCCGCCGCCGCGACCTCGACAACATCCTGAAAGGTTTACTCGACTCCCTTATCCACGCCGGATTTGCGGAAGACGACGAGCAATTCGATGACATTCGCGTAATTCGTGGCGTGAAAGTACCAGGCGGAAGGCTTGGAATAAAAATCACCGAACTGGAGAGCGTATGAACGCCACAATTCAAACGATACCAGAGCTTCTTATCCAGACACGAGGCAATCAGACCGAAGTGGCGAGGATGCTTTCCTGCGCAAGAGGAACAGTGCTCAAGTACAACCGAGACAGCAAAGGCGAGCGTCACGTAATAGTTAACGGCGTCCTGATGGTCAAACAGGGCAAGAGGGGAAGACGATGAGACTCGAAAGCGTAGCTAAATTTCATTCGCCAAAAAGCCCGATGATGAGCGACTCACCACGGGCTACGGCTTCTGACTCTCTTTCCGGTACTGATGTGATGGCTGCTATGGGGATGGCGCAATCACAAGCCGGATTCGGCATGGCTGCATTCTGTGGTAAGCACGAACTCAGCCAGAACGACAAACAAAAGGCTATCAACTATCTGATGCAATTTGCACACAAGGTATCGGGGAAATACCGTGGTGTGGCAAAGCTCGAAGGAAATACTAAGGCAAAGGTACTGCAAGTGCTCGCAACATTCGCTTATGCGGATTATTGCCGTAGTGCCGCGACGCCGGGCGCAAGATGCAGAGATTGCCACGGTACAGGCCGTGCGGTTGATATAGCAAAAACAGAGCAGTGGGGGAGATTTGTCGAGAAAGAGTGCGGAAGATGCAAAGGCGTCGGCTATTCAAGGATGCCAGCAAGCGCAGCATATCGCGCTGTGACGATGCTAATACCAAACCTTACCCAACCCACCTGGTCACGCACTGTTAAGCCTCTGTATGACGCTCTGGTGGTGCAATGCCACAAAGAAGAGTCAATCGCAGACAACATTTTGAATGCGGTCACACGTTAGCAGCATGATTGCCACGGATGGCAACATATTAACGGCATGATATTGACTTATTGAATAAAGTTGGGTAAATTTGACTCAACGATGGATAAATGCACTCGTTAAATAAAGCCCTGAGTTAATAGCTCGGGGCTTTTTGCGTTTGCACAACAGGTAAGAGCATTCTCCCTTATGGGGCTTGGCTTAAATGCACCGAGTGCTCTTATCGTTGTGGCAGCACAACGATAGTTTTCGTCAGAGTTGGCGACTTTGCGGGTTTTTAGAAACTGACCACAAAGATAAATGCAAACGATGATTTGATGTTGATGGCGGCCTAAGAAACCAAAATCACTGGGTCTTCCGACTCCCAGCTACCAAATTCGGCGCACTGGCCCGGTGTGATTAATAATGGGCACCCATTCAAATGTACCCTCGGCAGGTTCGATTCCTGACTAGACCCAGATGGCGACGGGGAGGGTCCAATTGAGTGGGTAACAACGGGCATGTCGCCTTAGTAAATCCCTCAAGGGTGCGACGCATAGACCGGTACTAGCGTCGCCGTTAGCTCCACGAAACGGAGCGCACAACAGGTAAGAGTATTTGTAGAGTTCGACTCTCTACCGTGGGCTTTTTCCCGCGATGCGAGCCATAAATGCTCTTTCCGTTGTGCTGAATTAAGCGAATGCCGGAAGCAGAACCGGATCACCAAATGCGTACAGGCGTCATCGCCGCCCAGCAACAGCACAACCCAAACTGAGCCGTAGCCACTGGCTATCCTGAATTCATCAGTGATAGTTACGCTGCGGCCTTCTACACATGACCTTCGTGAAAGCGGGTGGCAGGAGGTCGCGCTAACAACCTCATGCCGTTTTGCCCGTGCATATCGGTCACGAACAAATCTGATTACTAAACACAGTAGCCTGGATTTGTTCTATCAGTAATCGACCTTATTCCTAATTAAATAGAGCAAATCCCCTTATTGGGGGTAAGACATGAAGATGCCAGAAAAACATGACCTGTTAGCCGCCATTCTCGCGGCAAAGGAACAAGGCATCGGGGCAATCCTTGCGTTTGCAATGGCGTACCTTCGCGGCAGATATAATGGCGGTGCGTTTACAAAAACAGTAATCGACGCAACGATGTGCGCCATTATCGCCTGGTTCATTCGTGACCTTCTCGACTTCGCCGGACTAAGTAGCAATCTCGCTTATATAACGAGCGTGTTTATCGGCTACATCGGTACTGACTCGATTGGTTCGCTTATCAAACGCTTCGCTGCTAAAAAAGCAGGAGTAGAAGATGGTGGAAATCAATAATCAACGTAAGGCGTTCCTCGATATGCTGGCGTGGTCAGAGGGAACTGATAACGGACGTCAGAAAACCAGAAATCATGGTTATGACATCATTGTTGGCGGAGAGCTATTCACTGATTACTCCGATCACCCTCGCAAACTTGTCACGCTAAACCCCAAACTCAAATCAACAGCCGCCGGACGTTACCAGCTTCTTTCCCGTTGGTGGGATGCCTATCGTAAGCAGCTTGGCCTGAAAGACTTCTCTCCGAAAAGCCAGGACGCTGTGGCACTGCAACAGATTAAAGAGCGTGGCGCTTTACCGATGATTGACCGCGGTGATATTCGTCAGGCTATCGACCGTTGCAGCAATATCTGGGCTTCACTGCCGGGTGCTGGTTATGGCCAGTTCGAGCATAAGGCTGACAGCCTGATTGCAAAATTCAAAGAGGCTGGCGGAGCGGTCAGAGAGATTGAGGTATGAGCAGAGTCACCGCGATTATCTCCGCTCTGGTTATCTGCATCATCGTCTGTCTGTCATGGGCTGTTAATCATTACCGGGATAACGCCATCGCCTACAAAGCCCAGCGCGACAAAGCCACGTACATCATCGCTGACATGCAGAAGCGTCAACGTGACGTAGCAGAACTCGATGCCAGATATACAAAGGAGCTTGCTGATGCTAACGCGACTATCGAAAGTCTCCGTGCTGATGTTTCTGCTGGTCGTAAGCGCCTGCAAGTCGCCGCCACCTGTGCAAAGTCAACGACCGGAGCCAGCGGCATGGGCGATGGAGAAAGCCCAGGACTTACAGCAGATGCTGAACTCAATTATTACCGTCTCCGAAGTGGAATCGACAGGATAACCGCGCAGGTTAACTACCTGCAGGAGTACATCAGGACGCAATGCCTGAAATAATCGGGCGATGAAAAACAAAAAAAACAGGAGCAATACATGACTAAGCTTTATCACCGCATCTCAACTTTTCTCTCTGGTTGCTGGGCGTTCATCACGTCTATTTCGTTCGCCATCTTTAGTTTCGGTAGCACAGCGTGCTCGCTTAGTCGGGGTCTGTGGCGTGCTATTTCAGCACTAGCGCCGAAATTTTTACCTGAAAAGGCTGTTTGGCGAATTGTAGAGCGAATGTGTAGTGAGAGCGTTCGCGAGAAGATTAACGTATTTGGACGTCATCCTCGAAATACAGGCGCATTGTGCAGTCCGTTACTGTAGTCATTACAAAGCCCATCTACGGGTGGGCTTGATAATGAAACCGGAATTTATTCTGGGAAACCAGTTACGGCAGTACCGCGAAACAACCCAAGCCAGTAAGTGGGGAAATAACACTGGCAGCCACTGAAAGATGAACCTCCAGCCTTATGGCAAAAAAGATTCTTTGTGGTGGCGGACTGATGGAAAGACATCGGTTATTGCAGAGGCCATTCAATGAGTGGTCTCGACAATGGCTTATACCCTACACGGGATAACTTAACTGATATCCCTTTTAACGGATAAACGGAGCCAACAATGGCAGAGATTATTCCCATGACTGAAGAACAGAAATTCAAGTTAGAAATTTACCGACTGCTATCTAAGAACAATTCAGCGGCAGAGGAAGCTTTTGCATTCATTGGTGCTGACCAACTGAAACTGGAATTGTTCAAGTTGCACTACAATGATGGCGGTGCAAATCCAGACTTCACATCTCGCACTATCGAAGCGGTGCGTAAATCGAAGGAAGCGTTAGACCTGTTCACCACCGGAGCATGATGCTCAACCTGAAATAACGATAAAGTGAGATGAATATGGCAGCACCAAAGGGCAACCGATTCTGGGAGGCCCGCAGTAGTCATGGGCGAAACCCTAAATTCGAATCGCCTGAGGCGCTGTGGGCTGCTTGTTGTGAATACTTCGAGTGGGTAGAAGCTAACCCGCTATGGGAGATGAAGGCGTTCTCGTATCAGGGTGAAGTGATACAAGAGCCTATCGCCAAGATGCGAGCGATGACCATTACCGGCCTCACTCTGTTCATTGATGTGACGCTTGAAACATGGCGCACATATCGCCTGCGAGAAGATTTATCTGAAGTCGTTACGCGAGCAGAGCAGGTCATCTACGACCAGAAATTCTCTGGCGCAGCCGCTGACCTTCTCAACGCTAACATCATCGCCCGTGATTTGGGCCTCAAAGAGCAGTCGCAAGTTGAAGACGTGACACCTGATAAGGGAGATCGCGATAAGCGGCGCTCTCGTATCAAGGAGCTATTCAACCGTGGAACTGGACGCGATTCTTGATAACCTGAGCGACGAAGAGCAAATCGAATTGCTCGAGCTACTCGAAGAAGAAGAGAACTACCGGAACACACACCTGCTATATGAATTTACGCCATACAGCAAACAGCGTGAGTTCATCGACGCCGGGCATGACTATCCAGAGCGATGTTTTATGGCTGGTAACCAGCTTGGTAAGTCATTTACTGGTGCTGCTGAAGTCGCGTTTCACCTTACCGGGCGTTATCCGGGAACAAAAGGCTATCCTGCTGATGGTAAATATGGTGGGGAGTGGAAAGGTAAGCGTTTCTATGAGCCTGTTGTCTTCTGGATTGGCGGCGAGACAAACGAGACTGTAACCAAAACGACTCAACGCATCCTGTGCGGTCGTATCGAAGAGAATGATGAGCCTGGCTACGGTTCCATACCGAAAGAGGACATTATTAGCTGGAAGAAGTCTCCTTTCTTTCCGAACCTTGTTGATCACCTTCTGGTTAAGCATCACACGGCTGATGGCGTTGAAGATGGCATTTCAATCTGCTACTTCAAGCCATACTCGCAAGGCCGCGCTCGCTGGCAGGGTGACACAATCCACGGCGTGTGGTTTGACGAAGAGCCACCATACAGCATTTATGGCGAAGGGCTTACCCGTACCAACAAATACGGTCAATTCTCAATTCTGACGTTTACCCCGCTGATGGGGATGTCTGACGTTGTTACCAAGTTCCTGAAGAATCCAAGCAAGTCGCAGAAAGTGGTCAACATGACCATCTACGACGCTGAGCACTACACAGACGAACAGAAAGAGCAAATCATCGCATCTTATCCTGAGCATGAGAGAGAGGCGCGTGCTCGCGGTATTCCTACGATGGGTAGTGGTCGAATCTTCCAGATACCGGAAGAGACGATTAAGTGTCAGCCGTTCGAGTGTCCTGATCACTTCTACGTCATCAATGCAATGGACTTCGGATGGGATCACCCACAGGCACACATCCAGCTTTGGTGGGATAAAGACGAGGACGTGATTTATCTTTCTCGCGTCTGGAAGGCCAAACAGAAGAAGGCGACAGAGGCATGGAGTGCTGTTAAAGCATGGAGCAAAAACACCCCTACGGCTTGGCCTCATGACGGGCATCAGCACGAAAAGGGAGGCGGCGCTCAGCTCAAGGAACAATACGCCGACGCTGGGTTCGACATGTTGCCAGATCATGCAACATGGCCTGATGGAGGTAATGCGGTCGAACCCGGGATAGCAGAGATACGCGACATGATGCTCGACGGTCGTTTCAAGGTATTTAACACCTGCGAGCCATTCTTTGAAGAGTTTCGCCTGTATCACCGCGATGAGAACGGGAAGATCGTCAAGCTAAATGACGACATCCTTTCTGCTGTTCGCTATGGCTACATGATGAGGCGTTTTGCAATACAGATGCGAGACATCAAAGATCCTAAAGAGATTGATTACTCAAGCTACAACATACCTTGCGGAGTTGGATGATGGCTGATGATAGAAAGATGACTGACTGGCATCGCAAGGTGCTGTGCAACTTTGATAATGCCTGGTCAGCAACGCAGGATATGCGTGAGCAGATTATTGAGGCTCAACGTTTCGTCCGGGTATCCGGCGCACAGTGGGAAGGCAGCACAAACGCTGGTTACTCGTTTGATGAGGGCAGGTTTGAGCATTATCCGCGCTTTGAACTGAATAAGATTGCCCGTGAATGTGATCGCATCATTGGCGAGTATCGACAGAATCGCATAAGCGTTAAATTCAGGCCGAAGGACGATAAGGCATCGGAAGCGTTAGCCGAAAAGATGAACGGCAAATTCCGCGCTGACTATCAGGAAACATCCGGTGGCGAAGCGTGTGATAACGCATTTGATGATGCCGTAACGGGTGGATTCGGTTGTTTCCGCATGTGTGCCGATTACGAAGATGAAATGGATCCGAGTAACGAGCAGCGACGCATCAGTCTTCTTCCTGTTTACGACCCGGCGACATGCGTCTTCTTCGATCAGGACAGCAAGCAATATGACCGCTCTGATGCTATGTGGGCTATGGAAATGTTCTCCATGACGCCTAAAGCGTTCGAGGCTGAATACCCTGATTCCATCGCGGCAAGTCTTCCTCGTGATGACACTGGTACTCAATATGACTGGTCAACACCTGATGCCATCTATGTTGGACGCTACTACGAAGTTCGCATAGAGAAGGTGAAGCTCACGGCGTGGCGCAATCCTGTCAGCGGAGAAACGGCAATCTATGATGAAGAGCAAATCAAAGATATTGTTGACGAGCTGACCGATGGCGCATTCGAACTGATTGGTGAGCGGACAGTGAAGAAACGCAGAGTTTATTGCGGTCTTCTGTCTGGCGCTGAATGGCTGGAAGAACCGAAGCGTATTCCGGGCGAACATATTCCTCTCATCCCGGTATATGGGCGTCGATCATTTGTTGATAATCAGGAGCGAATCGAAGGCCACGCAGCAAAAGCGATGGATGCACAGCGTCTTGAGAACCTGATGGTTTCCATGATTGCAGATAACGCCACTCAGGCTGGCGGCGATGGCATTCCTGTAGTTGATGTTGACATGATTCCTGGTCCTCTTGCCACTCATTGGGCGGAACGCAACAAAAAGCGCCCGGCGTTCCTGCCGATGGTCAGTCTGAAAAACAAAAACGGAGATATTACTGCGCAGGCTCAGGTCAGCAGTTATACACCTCCGACACAAATGCCTCCTGCTCTTGCCGGGCTATTGCAGTACACCGGAACGGCTATTCAGCAAATTACAGGTGCGTCGCAGCTTGAGAATATGCCGAGCAACGTCGCTACCGATACCGTTGATAGCATCTTTAACCGGATGGACACGCAGTCCTATATCTACATGGACAACATGGCTAAATCCATGCGCCGCGCTGGCGTCGTGTGGCTTTCTATGGCGCGTGAAGTCTATGGCAGTGATACGCCTATGCGTATCGTTAATGAGGACGGCAGCGATGACGTGGCGCTGATGACTGGTGAAGTGGTTGACCGTCAGACAGGGCAGGTTATCGCGCTTAACGACCTTTCGCAGGGTAACTATGAAGTGACTGTCGATGTCGGTCAGTCGTTCGCTACTCGCCGTGACGCAACGGTTAAGTCGTTACTTTCCATGCTGGCACTTATCCCACCAGGAACGCCGAAGCACGACCTTGTATCGTCGATGATTCTCGACAATATGGACGGCGAAGGGATGGACGACCTTAAAGAATACAACCGCAATCAGTTGCTTCTGTCTGGCGTTATCAAGCCGAGAACGCCTGAAGAACAGCAGATGGTTGAACAGGCGAAACAACAACAGGCCAGTCAGCCAGATCCGGCTATGGTTGCAGCGCAAGGTCAGCTTCTTGCTGGTCAGGCTGAATTGCAGAAAGCGCAGAACGAGCAGGCAGCCATTCAGGTTAAAGCATTCCAGGCACAGACGGATGCTCAGGTTGCAGCGGCAAATGTTGTGAAAATCCTCGCATCTGCCGATAGCCAGCAGAAATCTGATATCCGCGAGGCTCTGAAACTGCTCGGACAGTTCCAGCAACAGCAAGGAGATAATGCCCGTGCTGATGCAGAGCTTGTCCTGAAAAGTCAGGCTCAGGGCCATGCGCAGCGCATGGACATCAGCAGCATCCTGCAAAAATCAACTCAGCAACAACCACAGCAGTAATTAACCCATAACGTGCAATGGCTGTCTTTATGAGGCCTGGCACCCTATTGCCTTCCGATGGGCTGAACATCGAGTAAACAGGGGTAACAAATGGACCAGATGGCAGAAAACACACCAGAAGTTGAAATCGAAACCGACGCGTCAGAGCAGATTCCTGATGATGTCGAACTGGCTGAAGAAGTCGAAACAGAAGATGGCAGTGAGTCCTCCGGCAATGATGCAGAGGAAGCTACTGAAACTGATGACGACGAATCAGAACAGGAATTCTACTTTGGTGACGAAAAGCTGGATTCGCCAACCAGCGAAGATAGCGCAGAGCATGGACTGGTAAAACACCTGCGCAAGACGATTAAAGAGAAAGACCGCGAGCTGAAAGAGCTGATGCGTCAGTCTCAGAAACCCGTCGAGCAGCAGCCGGTAATCACTCAACCACCGAGAATGCCAAAACTGGACGATGAGGACATCGGTTTCGATGAAGAAATCTACCAGCAACGCATGGCTAAGTGGGCAGAGGATAACGGCAAGTACCAGCAACAGGAGATGGCTCGCAAGCAGAAGGAGCAGGAGCTTCAGGCTGCCTATCAAGAGCGATTATCCAAATATCAGCAACGTGTTAAGGCTCTCAAAGTTCCTGGCTATCAGGAAGCTGAGCAGGCCGTACTCGAGGAAATCCCCATCGAGACACAAAACGCGATCCTGTTTGAGTCAGAGAAGCCGGAAATCGTTGTTCTGGCACTCGGTCGCAACGCTGAACTGCGCAAGCAACTGGCAGAAGCTACCAACCCCGTAGCAATTGGTCGTCTGCTGGAACGTATCGAATCGAAGGCCAGAATCATGCCAAAAGCAAAAACCACGGCAGCCACAACCCCGACAGTTAAGGGGAGCAACGGCGCAGTAATCAATAACCTTGACAAACTGAAAGCCAAGGCGCTGGAAACTGGTGACTGGACGCCGTATTTCGCCGCTAAAAAGGCAAAAAAATAACCTATCGGAGCATTAAGCATGACTAACCAATTAGCAAAAGACCTTGAAATCATGTTCGAAAACTACGTTGAAGGCTTTGAGGCCGCCTGCGTAGTTTCCCGTAACGCTAAAAAATTCCGTCCCGGTGATACAGCAATGCAGCGAGCAGGTGATGTTCTGTATCGTCCGCAGCATTACCACATGAACATTGAGGAAGGGCTAGACCTCAGCGGCAAAACGCCAACAGCACTGGTTCAGCGCCTTGTTCCTTCTGTGTTCAAGGAGCCGAAAAACATTCTGTACACTCTGGATGCGCGTGAAATGCGTGACCCGGAACATAAAACTGAAGCTGGTCGCGCCGCAGGTATGCGCCTTGCTGCACAGATTGACTCTGACCTGATTTCCATGGTCACGCAGCGTGCTACTAACGTGGTCGCAATTCCTGCCTCAGAAAATGGCTCACGGGGCCTTGCCTTGTGGAATGGTGCGGCAGATATTGATGCCACCATGACGGCGATTGGTGTACCTCAGGGTATCAACCGTCGCTCTTTCTGGAACCCCTTCAACTACAAAGATCTTGCTGGCGAGCTTGGTCACCGTGCCTATGCTCAGGGAGCAACCCTGACAGCATACGAAAAAGCGCAGATCCCTCCGGTTGCGTCCTTTGATAGCTACAAGACCGATATTTCTGGTCGATTACCGAAAGGAAGCGCTGAATCCTTGACAGTATCAGGCCAACCTGAACACAAGGTTGAAGCGAAAGATTCAAATGGTATGCCAGTTGATAACCGACAGGGGACTATTACGGTATCTGCATCTGGCTTGCAGGTTGGTGATGCGTTCACCATTGCCGGTGTGAATTCCGTACACCAGATCACAAAAGATACCACCGGGCAACCGCAGGTATTCCGTGTTCTGGCTGTTAGCGAAACTACCGTAACAATCTCTCCAAAGATTCTCCCTGTTGAAAATGCCGATGTTGCGAGTCGTCCATATGCAAACGTCGATGCCAAGCCGGCAGCATCAGCAGCAATCACCATTCTCAACAAGAACGCAGCACCTGCTAACCTGTTCTGGGCTGATGGTTCTGTTGAGCTGATGTACGGCAAACTGGCGTTCCCGACTGGTCAGGGCCCACAGGTAATGACAGCAACCACCGAGCAGGGCGCTACGCTGATCATGTCTTACGCCTTCGACCACATCAAAGGTGTAACCACTGCGCGTTTCACCACTCTGTACGGTTGCTCTGTACTGGTTCCTGAATATACGGGCATCGTTATTGCCGGGCAGTAATTTTGGTGGGGCTTCGGCCCCATTTTTATTGGGAGAAGACAATGGCACGAACAATGCTCTATAAGCCTGGCAACATGATCACCTGCGGTCAGTTTGCTGTCGATTACATCATTGTTGATGACGAAGAAGTTAAATCTCACCTGAAAAAAGGTTGGGTAAAAACTCCTGAAGAAACCGCAACGAAGCAAAAAGTGGCTAAGGCGGAAGAAGATGGCGAAAACGAAGGGTGATCTCGTTCTAAAGGCTTTACGAAAAGCTGGGCTGTATTCCAGTGCCACGTTGACAGATGCTGACCCTCAGGCAATTGAAGATGCCATTAATGACCTCGAAGACATGATGGCAGCATGGCAGGCGAAAGGTATCGAGCTTGGGTATCAGTTTGCTGATACAGAAAACGGCATCATGCCGTTACCTGACGATGATTCAGGTATCCCTGCATGGGCAAATGATGGCGTCGCTTTGAAGCTCGCTGTGCAAGTGTGCATGGATAACGTCATTCAGCCGTCGGATGCTCTCCTGACCGCTGCTGACAGTGCATATCAGACAATCTGTATCGCTTTAACCAAAATACCACCACTTGAGCGGCGAAATGATATGCCTCGCGGTAGTGGTAACAAAAGCGCGTTTACGTGGAATCGGTTTTACATCGAGAAAGATGATCCGAGTACGTGAGGTGAATAAATGCCGATTCAGCAACTTCCGCTTATGAAAGGTATCGGCAAAGACTTTCGAAACGCCGACTATATCGACTATCTGCCAGTGAATATGCTGGCTACACCAAAAGAAATCCTTAACAGCAGCGGATATCTTCGCTCATTCCCGGGCATTTCCAAACGTTCTGATGTGAACGGCGTATCGCGTGGCGTCGAGTACAACATGGCGCAGAATGCTGTTTATCGCGTGTGTGGTGGCAAGCTGTACAAAGGCGAAAGCGAGGTTGGTGATGTTGCCGGAAGTGGTCGCGTATCAATGGCGCATGGTCGAACATCTCAGGCTGTAGGCGTTAATGGTAAACTGGTCGAGTATCGCTATGATGGCACGGTTAAAACCGTCTCAAACTGGCCTACGGACAGCGGATTCACGCAGTATGAGTTAGGTTCTGTTCGCGACATTACACGCTTACGTGGGCGTTATGCGTGGTCAAAAGACGGTACAGATTCATGGTTTATCACTGATCTTGAAGACGAATCGCATCCTGACCGTTACAGCGCACAATATCGTGCCGAGTCTCAGCCGGACGGCATCATCGGTATCGGGACATGGCGAGACTTCATCGTCTGCTTTGGTTCATCGACTATTGAATATTTCTCCCTGACTGGCGCAACCACCGTTGGTGCTGCTTTGTATGTCGCACAGCCATCACTGATGGTGCAAAAAGGCATCGCCGGGACTTACTGCAAAACGCCGTTTGCTGATTCGTATGCGTTCATCAGCAATCCGGCAACTGGTGCGCCGTCTGTGTATATCATCGGTTCCGGTCAGGTATCACCAATCGCCAGCGCGAGCATTGAGAAAATACTCCGCTCCTACACTGCTGATGAACTGGCTGATGGCGTGATGGAGTCTCTGCGATTTGATGCGCATGAGTTGCTGATTATCCACCTTCCGCGCCATGTCCTGGTATACGACGCATCTTCAAGTGCCAATGGTCCGCAATGGTGTGTGCTGAAAACTGGCTTGTATGACGATGTGTACCGCGCTATCGACTTCATTTACGAAGGCAATCAGATAACGTGCGGCGATAAGCTGGAGTCCGTGACCGGGAAATTGCAGTTCGATATCAGCAGTCAGTATAGCCTTCAACAGGAACACCTGCTGTTTACTCCGCTGTTCAAAGCGGATAACGCAAGAGTGTTCGACCTTGAGGTTGAATCTTCAACTGGCGTAGCTCAGTACGCAGACCGCCTGTTCCTCTCTGCAACCACTGACGGCATAAATTACGGTCGTGAGCAGATGATTGAGCAGAATGAACCGTTCGTTTACGACAAACGCGTTTTGTGGAAGCGCGTCGGGCGAATAAGGAAAAATGTCGGCTTCAAATTGCGCGTTATCACTAAGTCACCTGTCACTCTGTCTGGCTGCCAGATAAGGATTGAGTAATGGCGGATTCATCACTGAATAATCCTGTCGCGGTTCAGGCTACGCGCCTTGATGCTTCAATTTTGCCACGCAATATATTCAGCCAGTCTTACCTGCTGTATGTCATAAATCAGGGAGCTGATGTCGGTGCAATTGCTGGGAAGGCAAATCAGGCTGGTCAGGGCGCTTACGATGCCCAGGTAAAAAACGATGAACAGGACGTAGAACTGGCTGATCACGACGCAAGAATCACCGCAAACACAAAAGCGATAAATCTACTTGAGGTCAGGTTAACAACTGCCGAAGGGAAGATAGTCGTACTGCGTAGCGATGTTGATTACTTGCTGGATGAGGTTATCGATATTCAGGCGCATCTGGTCACTGTTGACCAAAGACTGGATGGCGTAGAAAGCGATGTATCTGACATTAAGAGTGATTACGTATCGAAAACCGTAACCGAATCGCAGTCTCTTGCATCACCTCTGGATGTAAAAACATCATATTCAGTTGATGGAATTCAGGTTGTTGGAGCAAGAAATACCGGATGGACAGCGGCCACAGGTACACCTCTTCTTGGCTCATTCAACGCTAACCAGTCATACACAGTCGGCGCTACGTACACACAATCCGAAGTCGCAGCTCTCGCTACAGGTTTGCAGCAGGCGCGGCAGCGTATTCTGGCGCTTGAAACGGCACTTAGATTACATGGGCTGATTGACTGATGATTACATTCAAACCAACGCGAAACATCGACCTGATCGAAGCAGTCGGAAATCACCCTGACATTATTGCCGGAAGCAACAACGGTGATGGATACGACTACAAACATGATTGCCGTTACTTTGAGGTGAACGTGCACGGGCAGTTCGGCGGCATTGTTTACTATCAGGAGATTCAGCCGCTGACATTCGATTGCCACGCTATGTACCTGCCAGAGATTCGCGGCTTCAGCAAGGAAATCGGGCTGGCGTTCTGGCGATACATTCTGACTAACACCACCGTTCAGTGCGTCACATCGTTCGCCGCACGCAAATTCCGCCACGGGCAGATTTACTGCGCAATGATTGGCCTTAAGCGTGTAGGAACCATCAAGAAATACTTCAAAGGCGTGGATGACGTGACTTTTTACAGCGCCACACGCGAAGAACTAATCGACTTCCTGAATCACGGGAGATAGCCATGTTATATGCATTTAAGCTGGGCAGAAAACTGCGCGGCGAGGAACCTTGGTGCCCTGAAAAAGGCGGGAAAGGTGGTAGCTCTGATAAAAGCGCAAAGTATGCAGCAGAAGCTCAGAAGTATGCCGCAGACCTGCAAAATCAGCAGTTCAACACCATCATGAACAACCTGAAGCCGTTTACTCCTCTGGCTGAGAAGTATGTCGGCAGCCTCGAGAACTTATCGTCTCTGGAGGGGCAAGGTCAGGCACTTAACCAGTATTACAACTCTCAGCAGTACAAAGACCTTGCAGGTCAGGCTCGCTATCAGAGTCTGGCGGCAGCGGAAGCAACAGGTGGATTGGGTTCCACCGCAACCAGTAATCAGTTAGCAACAATCGCACCAACGCTTGGTCAGCAATGGCTATCTGGACAAATGAACAATTACAACAACCTGGCAAATATCGGTCTTGGCGCTCTTCAGGGGCAGGCAAACGCCGGGCAAACATATGCCAACAACATGAGTCAGATTTCACAGCAAAGCGCGGCGCTGGCTGCGGCAAACGCCAACCGACCGTCAGCATTGCAGCAGGGGGTTAGTGGTGCTGCATCCGGTGCGCTTTTGGGTGGTGGCATAGCCAGTGCTCTCGAGCTATCAACTCCGTGGGGTGCTGGTATCGGTGCTGGTCTTGGTCTGCTTGGCTCGTTGTTTTAAGGGGTAATCAATGGCTACGTGGCAACAGGGTATTAATTCTGGTGGTTTTCTGGCTGGCATCGGTACGCAAAATGAGAATGCGCCAAAGGCAAGCGACATTAACGCAACGCTTGGTCTGATCCGCGAAAACAATGAACTGGCTCGCTCAGGTGCAAATAACGTTGGTCTGACCGCGTTACGTGGTCTGGCTGGAGTTGCTGATATTTATAAGCAGGAACAGCAACAGAAAGCGATTAATGCGTTCAATAAGGTTCACGCTGATGCATGGGCTTCTGGTGATCCATCTGGACTATTTAAGTTTGCCCAGGAAAATCCAGCGTTTGTTGCACAGGCACAACAGGCGTTTTCCGGTCTTAATGAGCAGCAACGCAACGATATGGGCGATTTAGCCATGAGGGCTAACGTCGCTCTTTCTCAGGGACCGGAAGCCTACAGTAAATTCATTACTGACAACAAGGACAGGTTAAATCGCGTGGGTGCGAATGCTGACTGGATGATTCAGACAGGTATCCAGAATCCAGAGCAGCTATCACACATGCTGACTACTATGTCTCTCGGTGCGCTTGGACCAGAAAAGGCGTTTGCTGTTCAGGACAAGATGGCTGGTCGTGAAATTGACCGAGGCAGACTGGCAGAGACAATCCGCAGCAATCAGGCTGGCGAGGCGCTAACAGCGCGTGGTCAGAATATCACGATGCGCGGTCAGGATTTATCGATGCAGAGAGCATCAATGAAAGGGTCGGTTGGGAATAATGAGCGTACAGTTCAGTTAGCAGATGGCAGAACTGTAACGGTAGGCGGGAAGCTTCACGGCGCTGGGGCTAATGCGTTCTACGAAGGTATCGACAACGAGGGGAATATGGTTCGCGTCCCTGCTGGCTCTATTGCCGCTCCGGCTACATCGGCAGCAAGCGCGCAGAATTACGCAATGAAGAAAGATCTTGATGCAATTTCTGGTGCATCAATTGACGATCTTGGCTTCATGACTGGCATTACAGGCTCTTCAGGTTCTCCTGCTCTTGGTGCAGATATTCGTAGCCGTGCATCTGGTGGTGATCAGAGGAAACTATACAACGCTGCACAGCGAATCCAAGGAAAGATGCAGAATCAGGGCATTGCAGCAGCCAGAGACATGGGGGCATCCGGTATCAACACCGTTGCAGAAGCAAAGATGTATTTTCAAGGTATGCCACAGGTTGATTTCTCAAGCCCTGAAGCACTGCAACAATCAATGCGCGACATTCAGCAATATACCGACAATTACAACCAACAATATAACGTTAATGTTGGTAAATCTCAGCGGCAGCAATCTCAACCTACACAGGTATCACAGCCAGCAGCCAGCAGTAACTTTTCTTCACTATGGGGTGATTAATGGCTAAAGCATGGAAAGATGTTATCGCCTCTCCACAGTATCAGGCGTTAACTGAAGAACAGAAAGCACAGGCTCAAGCGCAATATTTTGATGAGGTTGTTGCCCCTAAGGCTGGTGACAAATGGGCTGAAGCAAGAGATCAGTTTTATGCAGCATACCCTCCGCCTCAGCAGCAGAAAGAAGAACCATCATTGATGCAACAAGCTGGTGATTGGCTCACAGGTGGTCAAAGTGCAGGGCAAATTGCAGAGCAGGCTGGTCGTGGTCTGGTAAACATACCATTCGACGTATTACAGGGCGGCGCAAGCCTGATTAATGCAATCAGCCAGGGGCTTGGTGGCCCCAAGGTTTTGGATGATGTTTATCGTCCAGTCGATCGACCGACAGACCCTTACGCGCAAGCTGGTGAAACAATTGGCGGGTATTTAGTTCCAGGAGTTGGAACGGCAGGAAGCATGGCTATTGGATCACTGGCAGAGGCCGCAAATCAGAAAGGCGATTTCGCACAAAATGCAACTAAAAATGCCGGAGTTAACCTTGCCGCTCAGGGGGTTCTTTCCGCAGCAGCAAAGGGAATAGGGCGTGGAATTACTGCTGTTCGTGGCGAAATATCACCAGCAGATCAGCAATTGCTCAAGCGTGCCGCTGCGGCAGATGTACCAGTTATGACATCGGATGTAGTTCCTCCAAAAACAAAACTTGGCAATCAACTGCAGGGTTACTCAGAAGGAGTCATAGCTGGGACTGGACCAATGAGAGCCGCACAGCAGGATGCTAGAACCAAGCTTGTTAATCGCTTCACCGAAAAATACGGCGACTACGATCCATCTGTAGTCGTTGATAGTCTAAAGTCAGGCGTTGCAAGGGAAAAATCGTTAGCCAAGTCAAAACTAAACAACCTGTCAGGAAGAATGGTTGGAAAGCCAGTTGATACAAGTGGCGCCATAAGAGCTATCGACGGAGCAGTAAACGAACTTGGGAAACTTAAAGGTGTTTCTGACACCCAGACCATTTCTGCGCTTAATGATTATAAGAATGCCATTCAGGAGATAACAAATGGAGATGATGCCTTTGAGTTACTTGATAAGCTGAGAACTCAGTTCCGCATTGACGTAAAAGGCGATCGTACAGTTCTGCCATCAATGTCGCAAACAATGGTCGACAGGGTCTACAACTCGCTAACCAATAGCCTTAGTAAATCTATAGCGAAAGGACTTAGCCCAAAAGATGCTTCAGCATGGAGAGCGGGAAAAGCTGATTATGCAAAAATGGCAACACATGCAACTCAAACGCGCCTTAAAAACGTTCTAAACAAAGGAGATTTAACTCCCGAGGCTGTAAATACCATTGTGTATGGACAATATGGGTCAGATATAGCTCGATTGTACGGGAAACTCGATCAAAAAGGTAAAGACATGCTAAGGGCGGCATATATCAGCAAAATAGCTGACAAGGTAGGTGACAGCCCTCAGAAAATGATGACCGAGCTTGGCAAGCTGCAAAAACAAGCAAATGGTCAGGTGTTTAAAACTGTATTTGGTGGGAAGAACGGAAAAGAGATAGAGGGGATGTTATCTATTCTCGATGCTACCAAAAGAGCATCTGAGGCTAATGTTGTGACGAAGACTGGCATGACACTCGCGCCTTTGGTAAGGGTTATTGGTAACCTAAAAACCGGAGGCGCGCTATTGGCTGGGGAAACAGGGATTGGCCTTATGTCGAGGGTTTATGAAAGCCCTATGGCCAGGAATGCGCTCTTACGTCTGGCAAACACCAAAGCAGGAACACCAGCCTATGAAAGAGCGCTAAATAACGCTGCGAATGCCATCAGACCGCTGTTTGCCACTGAGGCAACACAGCAGTGACTAAATGCCATGGATGGTTATTTCCCTAGCACATGAAACAATGTTTGCTTTAATTCCACCCATACAATTATGACCACTATAGACAGACAAAAGAAACTGAATGCATTGGCATCACGATCGAAACCTTCTCCGGCACTAAATCCGTAAAAGGTCATAAAAAATATAAAAATTGCGCACTTTGCAACGTTTACAAATTTTTTCTTCACACCAACCTCCTTAGTTTTGAGCATGACGAAATTAACCAGCCATCAGGCTGGTATTAGTCACATTCTATTTCTTTTGTCGAGGTCCATACATAAGGGTCTGAGCAAACAACCTCACCATTTATCATGACGTCATAGCCCATTAGATATGAGTTACCACCAACAATCTGAGCGGCTATGACGCTAATGCTGGCGGCGCAGGCTGCACCAAAAACGAAACCAATTAATATATTTTTCATTTTAATTCCAAATAGTTATAGGATGAAAGTTATGACCATAGAAGAACGTCTGAACAACATTGAGTTAAACCAAACCCTGCTTGACCAGCGCCTTTCAGATCTTGAGCTTAAAGATCTTGATGCGCAAATATCAGAAGCAGAAGCCAAGCTCTCCAGCTTAAACCACCGTAAGAAGCAAATCCGCAATAGAATTACTCAGGGACGCGGAAGTTGTTGAAATCATAGTCTATTTTTTCTCAGAGCTCATATTGTAATAGGTGGTATAAATAGAGATTGATTTCTGACATGCTTCAAGAAATTGCTGCGGAGTCATCCCAAGCCTTGCTTGCTCTGTAGTAAGGAATCTCTGTAAGAATTCATTCCCACCCGGCATGTTTGTAGATTCTTGGAATATTGCCATTTGTTTGATTGCACCACACATACCAGCCATTTTCGAAGCTATCATGAGGCCTTGTATTTCATCAAAACTGCTATCGTCTGATTTTGTTTCTGCGTTAGCTATGCTCGAGAGACACAGGAGCAATAGGATAGCGATACGTTTCATTTTTCACCATTGCCATGCATACATTTTAACTTCTCAACATCATGCTCAAGCTCTATCAGTCGCGATGCTATAGTTGCAAGATCTAGTGCTTGAATGTGTTTGTTTTTTTCGGTCCATGCTTCAAGTGCTGCGACCATCTCAGCATTTAATGAACGAGAATTAGCCTCAGCCAGTTCAATAAGACGTTCCTTTATCTCTACAGGAAGCCTCAGATTCACTTGAGGGTTTTTGTACTTACGATCAGACATCGGCGCATCCTGAATAATTTTTTACCACAGGATATGTAGGTATCTATTGACTATCAATGCGTACCTAAATACTATGTATGCGTACCACATACAAAGGAGCAAAAATGAAAGTTAAGACATTAAGGATGCCAGAATGGCTGGAAAAGGCTTTGGAGCAGTCCGCGAAAAAGGATGATCGGTCGTTCAGTAATGAGGTATTGAGGAGACTAAAGGAGTCAGTAGCTAAGGATGGAATTGTTTGTCCAGAATGAGTAAAGCCCAAGCTATTGCGAGTAGCTCGGGCTTAAATCGCCAGTAAATTTTGAGGAAAAACTGACATGAAAAGTATAGCAACAGCAGTATCTACTATCAACGTGCCATTCCACGGCGAAGAGCTTTATGTCGTCAATCACAACGGTGAGCCGTACACCCCAATGAAACCTATCGTTGAAGGTATGGGTATGGATTGGGCTTCACAGTTTACGAAAATAAAGCAACGGTTTAAAACCTCCATTGTGAAAATCACAATGCAGCTTCCTGGTGATGAACAGTGCCGTGAGATTATTTGTTTGGCACTTCGCAAACTTGCTGGCTGGCTGCAAACCATCAGCCCTAACAAAGTCCGCCCTGAAATCCGCGACAAGGTAATCCAGTATCAGGAAGAGTGTGACGATGTGCTCTACGAGTACTGGACTAAAGGCCATGTAGTTAACCCACGCAAAGCTAAAAAGGCGTTGCCTGGTAAAATCACCACTGAACAGCAGGAAGCCATTAAACAACTCGTCATGAGTCGCGGTCAGTCTCTGCCAAAAGAAAAACAGGCTAAGGCGATGATCACCATGTGGTCGTCACTGAAATCCCATTTTGGATGTTCGTACAAAGAAATCAGTGAGGAGCAGTTTACCGAAGCACTATCACTTGCAGCTCGAGTTCCACTTGAAGGTGAGTTCATTGGCAAACAAGAGAAGAAAACCAACGAGCTTTCTGCAAAAGAAGCAAACAGTCTTGTATGGTTATGGGATTATGCCAACCGCTCACAGGCATTATTCCGCGAACTGTATCCGGCGCTAAAACAAATTCAATCGAACTATTCCGGCAGATGCTACGACTACGGTCATGAATTCTCGTATGTTATCGGAATGGCGAGAGACGTTTTAATCAATCACACACGAGATGTTGATATTAATGAGCCAGACGGACCAACGAATCTTTCCGCATGGATGAGACTTAAGAATAAAGAATTACCTCCTTCAGTACATAACTACTGACAGATAACCAACGCAACGACCCAGCTTCGGCTGGGTTTTTTTATGCCCAAAATTCACCGTGGCCACGCTGCGGCGATTCATTGTATCTGGAGCAAATTAAATGACAGACATTACAGCCAATGTGATCGTATCGATGCCTTCGCAACTATTCACTATGGCTCGTTCTTTTAAAGCCGTAGCCAATGGCAAAATTTATATCGGTAAAATTGACACTGACCCGGTAAATCCTGAAAACCGGATTCAGGTTTATGTAGAGAACGAAGACGGTTCTCACGTTCCTGTTTCTCAACCAATCATCATTAACGCTGCTGGTTATCCGGTATATAACGGACAGATTGCCAAGTTTGTAACTGTGCAAGGCCATTCTATGGCTGTTTATGATGCATATGGTGCGCAGCAGTTCTATTTTCCTAATGTGCTGAAGTATGATCCTGATCAGTTACGGCAGCAATTAGAAGACCCAGATGGAGCGAATAAATACCCAAAACTTCAGATAGCAAGATGGAGAGACAGTTATGATGTAAGAGGTTGGGGGGCTATTGGTGATGGTGTTCATGATGATACATCAGCTCTATCAGAATTACTTTCTGTTGCAACAGGTGGTGAAAAGATAGATGGGCGAGGGCTTACTTTTAAAGTATCAACTCTTCCAGATGTCAGTCGATTTAAAAATGCTCGTTTTTTATTTGAGAGAATACCGGGTCAGCCTCTTTTTTATGCTTCTGAAGATTTTATCCAGGGAGAGTTATTTAAAATTACAGATACACCGTGGTACAACGCCTGGACGCAGGATAAAACGTTTGTATATGACAATGTCATCTATGCGCCTTTTATGGCTGGAGACCGCCATGGTGTAAATAACCTCCATGTTGCATGGGTTCGCTCAGGAGATGACGGGAAGACCTGGACAACGCCGGAATGGCTTACAGATTTACATGAAAACTATCCCACAGTTAACTATCACTGCATGAGTATGGGGGTTGTCAGAAATCGCCTTTTTGCTGTAATTGAGACGCGGACCGTGAGCGGAAATAAACTGCAGGTTGCAGAGTTGTGGGATCGCCCAATGAGTCGCAGCCTTCGCGTTTATGGTGGTATAACGAAAGCAGCAAATCAGCAAGTCGCTTATATTCGCATTACTGATCACGGATTATTTGCTGGTGATTTTGTCAACTTCTCAAACTCTGGTGTTACAGGTGTTACCGGGAATATGACGGTGACTACTGTTATTGATAAAAATACTTTTACAGTTACGACGCAAAATACCCAGGATGTGGATCAGAATAACGAGGGTAGATACTGGAGTTTTGGTACATCATTTCACTCGTCACCATGGAGAAAAACCAGTCTTGGAACTATTCCTTCTTTTGTTGACGGAAGCACTCCTGTTACTGAGATTCACAGTTTTGCGACGATTAGCGATAACAGTTTTGCTGTTGGCTACCATAATGGTGATATTGGTCCACGCGAGCTTGGGATACTCTATTTCTCTGATGCTTTCGGTTCTCCTGGTAGCTTTGTTCGCAGACGCATACCTGCAGAATATGAGGCGAATGCATCTGAGCCATGTGTAAAATATTATGATGGCATTCTGTATCTGACGACCAGGGGGACATTAAGTACTCAACCCGGTAGTTCATTGCACAGAAGCTCTGATTTAGGTACATCATGGAATTCTCTTCGCTTCCCAAATAATGTTCATCACTCAAACCTTCCTTTTGCCAAAGTTGGCGATGAGCTGATTATTTTTGGCAGTGAGCGCGCATTTGGTGAGTGGGAAGGAGGAGAACCTGATAACCGTTATGCAGGAAATTATCCAAGAACATTTATGACCAGAGTTAACGTCAATGAGTGGAGTCTGGATAATGTAGAGTGGGTTAATGTTACTGATCAGATTTATCAGGGCGGAATAGTTAACTCTGCGGTTGGTGTTGGTTCAGTTTGTATCAAAGACAACTGGCTGTACTACATTTTCGGTGGGGAAGACTTTCTAAACCCATGGAGCATAGGGGATAACAACAGAAAATATCCTTATGTTCACGATGGTCACCCGGCTGATTTGTATTGTTTCAGGGTGAAAATTAAACAGGAAGAATTTGTTTCAAGGGATTTTGTCTACGGAGCCACTCCTAACAGAACGCTTCCTACTTTTATGTCGACGTCAGGCGTGAGGACGGTTCCTGTACCCGTTGATTTCACAGATGATGTTGCCGTCCAGTCACTGACTGTCCATGCAGGTACATCAGGACAAGTTCGCGCGGAAGTCAAACTTGAGGGTAATTACGCCATTATTGCGAAGAAAGTACCGTCTGATGATGTTACCGCTCAGAGATTAATCGTTAGCGGCGGTGAAACAACGTCTTCAGCAGATGGTGCAATGATAACGTTGCATGGTTCCGGAAGCAGTACTCCACGTCGCGCGGTATATAACGCACTCGAACATCTTTTTGAGAACGGAGATGTTAAACCTTATCTTGATAATGTAAATGCTCTTGGTGGTCCGGGAAACAGGTTCTCGACAGTTTATCTTGGCTCCAATCCTGTGGTTACCAGTGACGGAACATTAAAGACAGAGCCGGTCTCTCCTGACGAAGCATTGCTGGATGCCTGGGGTGACGTCAGGTATATCGCTTATAAATGGCTGAACGCTGTCGCTATAAAGGGGGAAGAAGGGGCGAGGATACATCATGGTGTAATCGCGCAGCAACTTCGTGATGTTCTTATTTCTCACGGACTCATGGAAGAAGAAAGCACAACATGCCGCTATGCCTTTCTTTGCTATGACGATTATCCCGCAGTATATGATGACGTCATTACTGGCCAAAGGGAAATGCCGCTGACTGATAATGACGGGAGCATCATTGTTGATGAGGATGATAATCCAGTGATGGTAATGGAAGACATCATTGAGCGCGTTGAAATAACGCCAGCAGGATCTAGATGGGGGGTCAGACCTGATCTCTTATTCTATATCGAGGCGGCATGGCAGCGCAGAGAAATAGAAAGAATAAAAGCTAGGTTAGACTTAATAGAAGGGAAGCACTAAATGTTTCGTTGGCGTCAAAAATATGAACTGCTCACATAAAGAAGTAAGTACATTGGCAAAAAACATTGACGTCAACGAAATTAAATATAAAAATTTAAATGCTTTTTAATGACAAGAAAAGTAACTAGTGGTAAAATAACGTAGGATACTAATATGTCAAGACTCAAGACTCAAGACTCAATGAACCGCCCCGGGTTTCCTGGAGAGTGTTTTATCTGTGAACTCAGGCTGCCAGATCATCGTTTCCGATGGAAGCATAATAAGCTTTTTCTGCTTCTGCCGGAGGAGTATGGCCCAGCCTTTCCAG
>NZ_PSRU01000025.1:0-41783 GCF_003000935.1 Escherichia sp. R1 | reverse complement strand
TCGAATCTGAAGTGTACATTCTGTCCAAAGATGAAGGCGGTCGTCATACTCCGTTCTTCAAAGGCTACCGTCCGCAGTTCTACTTCCGTACTACTGACGTGACTGGTACCATCGAACTGCCGGAAGGCGTAGAGATGGTAATGCCGGGCGACAACATCAAAATGGTTGTTACCCTGATCCACCCGATCGCGATGGACGACGGTCTGCGTTTCGCAATCCGTGAAGGCGGCCGTACCGTTGGCGCGGGCGTTGTTGCTAAAGTTCTGGGCTAATTACACGTTAATTAGTTTTGAATTGAAAAGGGCGCTTCGGCGCCCTTTTTGCATTTGTTGACTGCATATCTTATTCGTACTGTCAGAACGAATAAATTATTCATATTTAAAATATCAATTCAATTTAATATTTTAAATATGAATGTTTCTGTTTTTAAAATGCTTCATTTGTCAGGCTTTTTTCTTATTTTTAATGCCGCACTTTAATTCATATTGAAGGGTTCTCGTAAAACGTAAATAATTCCTGCGTAGGACTTTTGTTTTGCAGTTTTTACGTTACAAGGGATTATAATGAAATTAAATATATTTACTAAATCTATGATTGGTATGGGGCTGGTGTGTTCCGCTCTGCCAGCATTGGCAATGGAAGCATGGAATAACCAACAAGGTGGTAATAAATATCAGGTTATTTTCGATGGCAAAATTTATGAAAATGCCTGGTGGGTTTCTTCTACAAATTGCCCGGGAAAAGCGAAAGCAAATGATGCAACTAACCCGTGGCGTTTAAAGCGTACCGCAACAGCTGCTGAAATTAGTCAGTTTGGCAATACACTTTCCTGCGAAAAGAGCGGCAGCTCATCTTCTTCAAATTCAAATACGCCAGCATCTAATACGCCTGCTAATGGCGGTTCGGCTACACCAGCACAGGGCACTGTTCCGTCTAATTCTTCTGTAGTTGCCTGGAATAAACAGCAGGGCGGTCAAACCTGGTATGTCGTCTTTAATGGTGCGGTATATAAAAATGCCTGGTGGGTAGCCTCTTCTAACTGCCCGGGTGATGCGAAAGGCAATGATGCCAGCAACCCATGGCGTTATGTTCGTGCCGCTACGGCAACGGAAATCTCAGAAACCAGTAATCCACAGTCTTGTACTTCAGCACCACAGCCTGCACCGGATGTGAAACCGGCACCGGACGTTAAACCGGCTCCTGATGTTCAGCCAGCCCCAGCTGATAAGTCAAACGACAACTATGCTGTCGTAGCCTGGAAAGGTCAGGAAGGTTCTTCTACATGGTACGTTATCTACAACGGCGGCATTTATAAGAATGCCTGGTGGGTGGGCGCGGCAAATTGCCCAGGCGATGCGAAAGAAAACGATGCCAGCAACCCATGGCGTTATGTTCGCGCGGCAACGGCAACAGAAATCACTCAGTATGGTAACCCAGGCTCCTGTTCCGTTAAGCCGGATAATAATGGCGGTGCTGTGACTCCGGTTGATCCAACTCCGGAAACACCGGAAACTCCAGTTACTCCAACTCCGGATAACAACGAGCCATCAACACCAGCGGATAGCAGTAACGATTACTCACTGCAGGCGTGGAGTGGCCAGGAAGGCAGCGAAATTTACCATGTTATCTTCAATGGTAATGTTTATCAGAATGCCTGGTGGGTTGGTTCTGAAGATTGCCCGCGTGGCACCAGTGTAGAAAACTCCAATAACCCATGGCGCCTCGTGCGTACAGCTACCGCTGCGGAAATGAGTCAGTACGGTAACCCGACTACCTGTGAAATTGATAATGGCGGCGTCATTATTGCGAATGGTTTCCAGGCCAGCAAAGCGTACAGCGCGAACAGCATCGTAGATTATAACGATGCACATTATAAAACCTCTGTCGATCAAGACGCATGGGGCTTTGTCCCCGGCGGCGATAACCCGTGGAAGAAATACGAACCGGCGAAAGCATGGTCCGCTTCCACCGTGTACGTGAAAGGTGATCGCGTTGTTGTTGATGGGCAGGCTTATGAAGCGCTGTTCTGGACGCAAAGTGACAACCCTGCTCTGGTTGCGAACCAAAACGCCACCGGTAGCAATAGTCGCCCGTGGAAGCCGTTAGGTAAGACTCAGAGCTATAGCAACGAAGAGCTGAATAATGCGCCGCAGTTTAATCCAGAAACGCTTTATGCCAGTGATACGCTGATTCGCTTTAACGGTGAGAACTACATTTCTCAGAGTAAAGTGCAGAAAGTTTCTCCTTCTGACAGCAACCCGTGGCGTGTTTTTGTTGACTGGACCGGAACCAAAGAGCGCGTAGGTACGCCGAAGAAAGCGTGGCCGAAACACGTTTATGCACCGTATGTCGACTTTACGCTGAATACGATCCCGGATTTGGCTGCGCTGGCTAAGAATCATAACGTCAACCACTTCACGCTGGCGTTTGTGGTGAGTAAAGATGCGAACACCTGTCTACCGACATGGGGTACCGCTTACGGTATGCAGAATTACGCTCAGTACAGCAAAATCAAAGCTCTGCGTGAGGCTGGCGGTGATGTGATGCTGTCTATCGGTGGTGCTAATAATGCCCCGCTGGCAGCTTCCTGTAAGAACGTTGACGATCTAATGCAGCATTATTATGACATCGTTGATAACCTGAACCTCAGAGTCCTGGACTTCGATATCGAAGGCACCTGGGTTGCGGATCAGGCATCTATTGAACGTCGTAACCTTGCTGTGAAGAAAGTGCAGGATAAATGGAAGTCAGAAGGCAAAGATATTGCTATCTGGTATACCTTGCCAATTCTGCCGACAGGCCTGACGCCGGAAGGGATGAATGTCCTGAGCGATGCCAAAGCGAAAGGTGTTGAGCTGGCGGGTGTGAACGTGATGACAATGGACTACGGTAACGCTATTTGTCAGTCTGCAAACACCGAAGGCCAGAACATCCACGGTAAGTGTGCAACGTCTGCGATTGCCAACCTGCATGCGCAGCTGAAAGGCCTCTATGGCAATAAGAGTGATGCAGAAATTGACGCCATGATGGGTACCACGCCGATGGTTGGCGTGAACGACGTTCAGGGTGAGGTGTTCTATCTCTCTGATGCTCGTCTGGTCATGCAGGATGCGCAGAAGCGTAATCTCGGTATGGTTGGTATCTGGTCAATCGCGCGCGACCTGCCGGGCGGCACTAACCTGTCTCCGGAATTCCACGGTCTGACTAAAGAACAGGCTCCGAAGTACGCATTTAGCGAAATCTTCGCGCCGTTTACTAAGCAATAAATGTGTTGGCGATACCTTCCGGTATCGCCGCATTTTTTGTCAATGGGCTACTTTTGGTAGCCCATTATTTTTATTCATATTTCTATTCTTTGCTTAAAAAAGAGTCTTTCTGTAATTGAAATAAGAACTATTTTCATTTACTTTTGAAGAAAGTATACGGGAGTCTCTATGTACGTTTGTCTTTGTAATGGTATCAGCGATAAAAAAATTCGTCAGGCTGTGCGCCAGTTTTCCCCCCACTCGTTCCAGCAATTAAAAAAATTCATTCCGGTCGGCAATCAGTGCGGTAAATGTGTCCGGGCCGCGCGTGAAGTGATGGAGGATGAATTAATGCAACTGCCGGAGTTTAAGGAGTCCGCATAAACGGAGTGTGTTTTTTGACTTACTCGTAAGCCGTTCTACGCTTCAAAGAGTGGAAGCGAAGGAGTCAAAAAATGAAAGGTGATACTAAAGTTATAAATTATCTCAACAAACTGTTGGGAAATGAGCTTGTCGCAATCAATCAGTACTTTCTTCATGCCCGGATGTTTAAAAACTGGGGTCTCAAACGTCTCAATGATGTGGAGTATCATGAATCCATTGATGAGATGAAACACGCCGATCGTTATATTGAGCGCATTCTTTTTCTGGAAGGTCTTCCAAACTTACAGGACCTGGGCAAACTGAACATTGGTGAAGATGTTGAGGAAATGCTGCGTTCTGATCTGGCACTTGAGCTGGATGGCGCGAAGAATTTGCGTGAGGCAATTGGTTATGCCGATAGCGTTCATGATTACGTCAGCCGCGATATGATGATAGAAATTTTGCGCGATGAAGAAGGCCATATCGACTGGCTGGAAACGGAACTTGATCTGATTCAGAAGATGGGACTGCAAAATTATCTGCAAGCACAGATTCGCGAAGAAGGTTGAGCCGTGTCGGGAGGGAGAACCCTCCCGGTTAATAAGAGATCCAGGCCAGATATCCCAGGTTTATCATGCTGCCGAGCGCAAGCCACGGGCCGAATGCGATAGTGGTTATAGTCCGGCGTTGCAGAAGTTGTGAAACGATGGCGTAACCAATGCCACCCAGCGAGGCAATCAGCAGTATCATTGGCAACGTTTGCCAGCCACACCACGCGCCTGCAGCGGCCAGTAGCTTGAAATCACCGTAGCCCAATCCCTCTTTGTGACAAACTAACCAGACGCCCCAGTAAACACACCACAGCACCCCATAGCCAGCGACCGCGCCATAAACCGCATCATGTAAATCAATTAATCCAGACTGCGCATTAAATACCAAGCCAAGCCAGAGCAGCGGTAAGGTGAGTTTGTCGGGCAGGAGCTGAGTGCGAAAATCAATAACACTGAGCGTGAGTGCGAAACAGAAATAGAGAAAGAGTGCGCCAGTCACAATGGGCGTGAAAGGTGCCAGGGCGCAGGCGATAGCAGCAGCAACGCAAAGTATCAGGGGCACTGTATCATGCCAGGCATATTTTTTTTGCCAGAAATGAACCAATACCTGGCGAAACGTTAACGCCGTTTTATCCTCCAAAGGCGAGAGGTGATAGGCCATGACATTAACAAAATAACCTGCAATAAAACCAACCAGAATGAAGAGCGGCAGTAGCATTGTCATTATTGTTGCTCCCTGAAGGACAAATGCTTGAGGGTGATCTCTTCGTTTCCGGCAAGAGTAAACTGAAGGTCTTCAATAACAATACCGTATGTTATCTGTGCCGTAGTGAGCCAGCGGGAGACGTTTTCGAGGGGAGCTGTGACAGGGTTAATTGTCAGAGTATTGTCCGGACCGTTTTCCAGCGTGATAGTCAAATTCTCACGTTTTGCTTCTTCGAGAAGGATATTTTTGATGGGCTGCGTAAGCGCTGGATGACCGAGTAAACCATGGGTGCTCGCTTGATCCTGCATCCATTTGATGTCCTTCTTAATTTTTTGCGCGTGGGACTGATGCTCTTCAATGTAGGTATCTATCGGTTTTATCACCGCAAGCCAACAAAAAACGCCGAGCGAGAGAACCGCCAATGCCGCAACGATCTGTTTTTCCGATGTGGATTTTTCTGCCCACCATGATTTAATCATTTCCCTGAGTTCCTTACTGTCCATACACCACTGACCGGATCTTTTTCTGTTTTTTCCATCGGAAGCCAGGACTGTGTTAACTCACAGAAACGATCGATATTGGCTTCACTCTTAGCACTCATTTTTAAGGTCAGCGACTTTTGCCTCTGGCTATAGTTCGCCTCCATTAACTGCAGTTAATGGTGTTCAAGCAGAAGTGTTTGTAAATGATAGAGCAACGGTACAGCTTCAGGATATTGCTGAGCGAGTTGCTGCTTAAAGTAAAAACGAAAGTTGTGGGTGTGTTTGATCTGCGGGAAATAACGTTGCCAGGTTTCTTGCTGTTGTTGCTGAAGTTGATCTTCAATCTTAAGCGTTTGCCAGAACGCGATGCCCCGGCTGCCAACAAAAGAAAGAATGGAGAGAACGAGACAGCTTACTGCCAGGCGGGCGAGCCATTTTCCCGATTTGCTTACAGTTTTCTGTTTACGAAAAACACCATGCAGCATGTCATAGCGCTGGAATGCAATATCGGCAGAATACAAACTCAGTGATGGTATTTCAGGATGCTGGATAAGTGGATTGGCCGCTGCAACGCCGTGAGGCGCTACACCATAACAACGCATATTCTCTGGCGGAAACTGGTTAGCAAGATGCTGTAACCAGTGTTCATCCAGTTCGTTGAAGGCATGTGCGGCACTGCGAATAAGCCAGCTTGTTTGCTGGTTAACCAGAGTCCAGCTATCTACTTCCCAGGGAAGATAGCAGCCATCTGGCAAAACCCGCGTCACGTTGAGTCCGGCAGTATGTAAACGCTCAAGATAACGACTAAATTTCTCCGACTGAATGCCTATCACCTCGACACTTTCGTTTTGTTTATCGACAACCGTCCAGTGCCAATTTTGGCTGGCGTCGGGTAATGTCTCCTCCGCCAACCACTGTAATGTTTGCGCGGTGAGTTTGTATTTGGCGTTGGGCAGCGTGAGGGAACGATATAAAAGACCCTCAGGTGGGATCAAAAGGTGAACATTTCCGGCACCGGGCTGATCGGCCAGCGACTCCAGCGGAAGATCGTCTGTGAGCGTATGTACCGAAGATACGCTATCTGCGGAGAACGTCATCCATTCCCAATGCTTACGCAGCGTCGAGAAAGAACGTATTACCATCAACGATTCAGGCATCACGATCCTTATGATTAGTAGAGTTGCAGCGTACGCCGATAGATTTGGGCGCTCTGCTGTTTACGGTTGAAAAAAATATGGCTTTGCCATCCCTGGGATTGTTCGTCGCTGATACTTTCCGTATTCAGCGTAAAATAGCGGCTATAGGGAAAGAGATGCCCTTTCACCTGAGCAACCAGGGGCTTCACGCCGGAGAAATCCTGCTGCGCCCAGTAAAGAAATGCATCTGTGGTGAGCCAGCCTTCCCTGGGCCTTTTTTGTAATAAGACCCGAGCGTCAGCATCCGTGATGTTATTGAGGAATAATGCTCTGAAGAGCGGAATATCGTTCTCCGTTAGCATATTAAGATTGATGCTAAGTTCCGAGGTCGGGAGAACGCAGACATACGGGATAAGCCGCTGATAGATGTTTTCGGTTATGCCTTTTATCTGACGCAATTCACCGGTCAGAAAAAGCATTTGATTGGCGCTATGGCGAGGCGGCGTTTGGCTTTGGTAAAAGTTATCTTCTGCGCCGTGAAAGCGTGGCGAATCATCGGCATCAATATAGTCAGCGATTGATTGCACGATCTCATCGGTGTTTCCGCGATCGATACCGGCGTTAATCAGCAGGGCACTGAATACCTGGACGGGGAAATCAGGGGAAGCCAGCGGGGCGTCAGAGATTTTTGCTAAGGCATTGAGATTAAAACAGTGCTGGGCATCGCGTAACTGCCACTTCACTGTATTGCCATTTTCCAGCTGCAACTGTTGCGGTTGTGCCCAGTACTGCTGCAACGTGGTTTGTCTGTCGTTATCTTTAACGTCCTGGGTGAGGCTGGCAAGCGCAAGTTTCTCCGCCAGCTCAATATCATATTGCCGTTGCAAATGATGGTTTACCTGGCGGGTTCGATGAAGCTGGCCGTGAAAACTGATCGTCATGTCTGCAGCCAGAGCAGCCATGAGCGCCAGTAACATGAGTACAATGAGCAGTGCTACGCCGCGTTGTTCATTATTCATGGTTATTATTCCCGGCCTGCGTCTGAGCTGGCGACTCTTCTCTCGCTAACTGCTCAGGTAATGCAAAACGGCGCTGTAACGCCCCATATTGCTGAGTCTTCAGATGTAACGTGACTGAGAGAGGAAGCTCCTGGCTTTCTCCGCTGTTACTTTCCAGAAGAAAGCTCTCGACATGTTCCAGCATCGCCTGGGCGGGTTGATCCTTCCTGCCATCCACAGAAGTACGAACAGCACGGTAGAGCGTATGATTTCGCAGATACCAGTGAACAGTGAGTAAGGTTTGTGCTTCACTGAGAGGGGCCAGCGGATCGCGACTTTGCGTGGTAAAAATCGCTTCTTCACCCAACACCATGATTTTGTCCGTACTCCGATTCCGCCGGGCGACCAGTTGCAGGAGATCGTTATCAAGAATGGTGATGGTGCGCTGTAGCTGATTGAACTGCTGGATTTCTTTCTGTGAACGTTGATGCAACTCGGAAGCTTGAGAAAAAATCATAAACGCCAGCACGCTAAGCATTGAGAAAATCGCCAGCGCCGCCATGACTTCCAGCAATGTGAAACCCTGCTGGCGATTAATCATCTTGTGCCTGCCCGGATTTATTATTGATGCTTTGATAGCGCGTAAGCGAGGTTGTCTGACCGCTGGGTAATGTCACCGTTATGGTGTGTTCCAGAAGCGTGCCGTCTTTGCTTGAGTGGATATCGCTGCGCCAGTTCCACTCTTCGCCATTTATTAACTCTTTGCCAGAACTGGACGTGTTTTCCTCGTCGAATGAATCTTGTGACTGAAGCTGGTTATCCGCTATCCACAATGCCAGCGTCTCATTACGCATCCGCTCGATGGCAGTTCGTTGCCCTTGCATACTGCTCATTAAAGTCAGCGCAACAGCGGTGAAAATACTCATCGCCAGTAAGACTTCAAGCAGTGTCATCCCTGATTGTTTGTTCATGGGCGGGTATCTCTGGCGAGCGTTTGATCCAGGGGCCATGAGCCTGAACTGACTAACGTCAGGAGCGGCTTACCGGTCCCGGCATTAGCCATCAACAAAGAGAAGGGCGTGATTTGTCCGTCGGCCACAATCACCACCTGCGGTTGGTTGCTGTCATCAGGTTTAAATGGCTGAAGTTGAATTGAGAGTTCTTCACCCCAGTCATTTTTGCTCTCGTCTGCGGCATCTTCTTGTAATGGAACCCAGCGCCAGGCTGATGGTGTTTTGCCCGGTACCATAATGCGCCATGCTGAATCAGAGAAATGGATACCGACAGGCTGACCACTGAGCGTGGCGCGGTCGATGGCTAATTCAAGTGCAGCGGTAAACCGCGCCGCTGTTTCGCGCGCACGAGTGCTGGCGGCATCCTCCCGACCATATGTGAAGAGCACCACACTTGCCGTGATAGCGACCAGCGCCAGCACCAGCATCATCTCCAGCAGGGTAAACCCGCGTTGCTGATTCATCGCTGACTTACTTTTTCTTCTTGCTCAAACCCCAGTTGGTGATGTCGTCCTCGGTTCCCATTTCACCATCGGGTCCTGCTGAAAGCAGATCGTATGCACCATGCTCACCAGGATTAACGAGGACATAATCATTGCCCCAGGGATCGGCAGGCAGACGCTTGATATAACCTTCCTTGTTATAGTTTGCGGCCAGCGGTGGCAGTGTCGGCGCTTCTACTAAGGATTCAAGCCCCTGATTTGTGGTTGGATAGCGATGATTGTCGAGCTTGTACATATCCAGGGCGTTTTCCAGCGCCACAATATCGCTGACGGCTTTTTGTTTATCCGCCTTTTCTTTATTGCCCATCAGGTTGGGAACCACCAGGCTGGCGAGTACGCCAATGATGACAATTACCACCATAATTTCCAGTAATGTAAAACCGCGTTGCTTATCCGTTGCGCGCATATGATTTCCTTAATTAATCATTGAGTTAAGTTGAAGAAGAGGTTGGAGTACCGACACGACAATAAACAGGACGATCAGTGCCATCGTAATAATGAGTGCTGGCTCGAAGATGGAGAGCGTTAAGGCGATCCGATTTTGTTGGAGTGTCTCCTGGTTATCTGCGGCTCTGACCATTAACGTGCCGAGTTGCCCGCTTTTTTCGCCAGAGGCCACCATGTAGAGCATCATCGGCGGGAAAATTGCGGTTTGTTCCAGTGAAAGATGAATGCTGTTACCCTGGCGAACGTTTTCTGCCGCATTTGCCAGGCGCTGGCGAATTTCGAGGTTGTTGAGGCTTTCGGTGGACAAATTCATCCCATCCAGCAGAGGGACGCCGCTGGATTGCAAAATACTTAAAGTGCGGAGATAGCGTGCGCTGTTAATGGCGCAAATCAGCGGGCCGATGAGCGCAACGCGCAGTAACATGGCATGAAAACGGTGGCGGTTATTGCCGCGTTTTAACCAGAGCCAGAAACCCACAGCGACAATAAATACTGTCGCTAATAATGTCGGGCCGGTACGTTGCAACGTGTCGCTCAGACCTAAAAGAATGCGTGTACTCAGTGGCAGTTGCTGCTTCATATGCACGAACTGTTCGGTAATTTTGGGCACGACAGCAGTGAGGAGAATAATCACGACCACAATCGCCACCGTAGTGAGCATGCAGGGGTAGATCAGTGACTGAATGAGCTTGCTGCGGATTTTCTGCCGGTTTTCATTGTAATCAGCCAGCTTTTCCAACACCGGGGCCAGCAGACCGCTCTTTTCGCCCGCTTTTACCAGGGTACGGTAGAGCGAATCGAAAAGCGTGGGAAAATGTTGTAACGCATCGGAAAGGGGATGCCCTTCAAGGATGGCGCTGCGTACCTGATTTAACACGTCAGCCAGTCGATTATTACTGCTTTGTTGACCAATTACGGCAAGGCTCTCTTCTAGGGGTAATGCCGCTGCGCTTAAGGTTGCCAACTGCCGGGTGAAAAGCGTTAGTTCACTATGGCTGATCCTCGGGCGACGTGTTTTTACTCCCGAACTTTTTTGGGGGCGAATATCCAACAGGAAAAGCCCTTCTTCACGCAGCCGCAGTCGTGCCTGACGTTCATCGTTAGCATCAATGATCCCCTGCAATTTTTGACCATCCTGGGTCATGGCGCGATAGCGATAATTCATGCTTCGTTCTCCAGCGTGGCACTGGCGACGCGCATAACCTCATCCCAGGAGGTGTCACCGCGTATCACTTTTTGCAGGCCATTTTTGATTAAGGCATTGTGTTGTTGCCGGACCAGTCGCTCCAGTGCTTGTTCATCCACATTTTCATGAATAGCGGCCCGCAATTCCGGCGTCACCACCATCATTTCGTGGATCGCCATGCGCCCCTGATAACCGGATTGATGGCAATGAGGGCAACCTACGGGAGTGCCAATTGTTGTCACCGCGAGCTGATGATATTTAAACATCTGCGCTTGTTGCGGCGATACGGGCGTGAATTGTCGGCATTGCGGACACAGACGACGAACCAGACGTTGCGCGATAATCCCTGCCAGTGAAGACGAAAGCAGGAATGATTCGACGCCCATGTCGCGTAGCCGGGTGACTGCGCCTGATGCACTGTTAGTGTGGAGTGTTGAGAGTACCAGATGGCCTGTGAGCGAGGCCTGAACCGCAATTTGCGCGGTTTCTGTATCACGAATTTCCCCCACCATGACGACATCCGGGTCCTGGCGAAGTATGGCGCGCAGGCCGCGAGCGAAAGACATATCCACGCGGGTATTCACCTGCGTTTGTCCTATGCCTTCCAGTTCATATTCCACGGGATCTTCTACCGTCAGAATATTACGGCCAGGGGTATTAAGCGCCGAAAGAATGGCGTAGAGCGTGGTGCTTTTACCGGAGCCTGTCGGCCCTGTTACCAGGATAATACCGTGCGGAAGCTGAATGAGATTTTCTAAATCCTGTTTATCCGCTGCCGTCATCCCCAGGTTGTTCAATGAAAGCTGGAGGCTGTTTTTATCCAGCAGGCGGAGCACAGCGCGTTCACCATAGATGGATGGCAGTGTGGATACGCGGACATCTATGTTACGTCGCCCGATACGCAAACTGATTCTTCCATCCTGTGGAATACGTTTTTCGGCGATATCAAGACGAGCCATGACCTTAATTCGGGAGATAAGCAGTGCCGCCAGTTTTTTGTTGGGCTGTAAAATTGTCCGCAAAACGCCGTCGATGCGAAAACGGATCGACATTGTTTTTTCATAGGTTTCAATGTGGATATCGGAGGCGGTTTCTTTGATGGCCTCACTCAAAATAGCATTGATCAAGCGGATAACCGGTGCCGCTGAATCTTCATTCAGGAGATCTTCATTTGCGGGCATCTCTTCCGAAAGCGAGAGAAGATCGACGGATTGATCGATATCCTGCGCAATCTGTTGCGACTCACCGGTATTCTGATGGAACACCGCTTCCAGTCGGGCTTCAAAATCAGCCTGTGACAAGCTGGTCATGGTCTGGCACTGGCCAACTTGACGTTGAATATCGAGTAACCGTTCGAATGGCGTATCGGCGAGATAAATAATCTCGCCCTCTGAATAGAGATAACCAATTCGTTGTGCCAGCGCCCAACTGGCGGGGTACGGTGAGTGAATTCTCATAAGAATGCCTCACCGTGACGATGGCGCAGGGGCGTGACTGTTGAACGTGTTCTCATTCAGCACCGGCAAATCTTCCGAGCCAACCAACGCTTTTGATTTCCCGTCGATTCGCAGCTGTTGCTCCTGACGGTAGCGGGTGTATTTCTCTTTTGACAGTGAGCGATAAACATCATCGTCACGGATAATCGTCGGGCGGATAAATACCATCAGGTTGCGTTTAGCGCGCTCGGTCGAGGTATAGCGGAAGAGTTGTCCCACTAAAGGAATATCGCCAAGCAGAGGAACCTTTGACACTTGCTCTTTAGAAAAATCATCCAGCAATCCGCCCAGGACCACCGTTTCACCGGTTTTAACCAGCACAGCGTTTTGAATAGTACGGGTGTTAAATGTCGGGCCGAGCGTCGAATTAGACGAAGAGTCAACGCTGGAAACCTCCTGCTCTATTTCGAGCAGTACCGCGTCGCCTTCATTGACCTGCGGAGTGACTTTGAGTTTTGTGCCCACCGTTTTGCGTTCGACAGTATTAAAGACGTTATCCCCAGAAGTGGTCTGAGAGCCGGATAGCACCGGCACATCCTGACCAACGTTGAAGGACGCGAGTTTATTATCCAGCGTTACGATGCTCGGGGTGGCGAGGATGTCATTTTTATTGTTACTGGCCAGCGCAGTCAACAATACGCCCCAGTCGCCATTGAAGAAGCCTGCAGCCATGCCATTGTAGGCGCTAAACATATCCCAGGCAGGATTCGCGCTGGTGATCCCGCCATTCTTTTTATAATCAGCTACACCTTGCGCAGCGTTAAAAACCGGTAATCCCGTATTGGTAAATTGCTGTGCGCCAACGTTTTTATTCGCCCATTGCACGCCGAGGTTGAGTCCATTTCCATCCTGAACTTCGACGATGATTGCCTCAACCAGCACCTGTGCACGGCGAATATCCAGACGCGCAATTACCGTGGCGAGTTTCTCCTGGACGGACTGGTCAGCGGTAATGACCAACGAGTTGGTCTGTTCATCGGCGGTAATGGCCACATTATCCATCGCAGAAGTAGAAGAAGGCTTACGCGAATTCCCTTTTTCATCTTTCAGCTTTTCGGAAACACCGGTTAGCACTTCCACCAGATTCGTGGCTTTAGCATATTTCAGGTAATAGACCCGGGTATTTCCTTCCTCGCTCTCTTCTACATCAAGGCTTTTCAGTAATGAAGTTATGCGCTGGCGTGCTTTTTCCGGCCCGCTGATGATAAGAGAGTTGGTTCGCTTATCCGCCACAATCTTCGCGGAAAGGAGGGCAGGCATCTGGCTTTTACCGTGGCTTTCGCTGATTAATTGATTAAGAATCTCGGCGAGATCTTCCGCTGATGCATATTCCAGATGAATAATTTGCTGCTTCTCTGTGCCGATGACATCAACGCGCTTTATGACTTCAATCAGTTTATTAATGGTGGAGGCACGACCGGTCAGAATAAGAACGTTGGAGGGTTCATAATGCACAACATTACCGACGCTACCCGCATCCATCATCTGGCGGAGCAGGGGAGCCAGGTCACGAGCAGGAACGTTCTCAAGCGGTACGATTCGGGTGACCAACTCATCATCTACGCCTGGACGAGAACTGTCAGCAATCATCCCTGGCGATGTTTTTACATTAGCTGAGCGCACCACTTTCAGAAAACCATTGTCCAGTGTGATCACGGAATAACCGTAAAGATCAAGAATACTTAAAAAGAACTGGTAGTACTCCTGTTGGCTAAACGTATCATTACTGCGTACGGAAATGGTTCCCTGTACCGAAGGGTCGATCAGGATCGTTTTGCCAAGATGCTGACCCACTATTTCCACGAACTGGCGGATATCGGCGTTATTGAAGTTAGCGCCGTATTGTTCGTTCTCAGCGTGTCCTGCACAAGGCATGAGTAGTGCTGCCAGCAAGCAGCAGGTGATTTTATTGAGTCCCTTCATTGCGCTGTCCATTCATTCCTGTAAGTTCCGCGACGGAAACATTTATCAAGCGGGGTACGCCGTTGCGACGAATTGTAAACTGAGCACTTTGTTGAGTTAGCAGTAAACTTAATGCCTGTGAAACCTCATCAGGGTGGGTCAGCGAAAGATTATTGATCCTGAGGGCGATATCCCCAGGTTGCAGCAAGCTGGTGGTAAATGCATTGAGACCCTTACGAGGATTCAATCGAAGACCGTATATCTGTTCTCCATCACGTATAGGTGTGGCGATAATATAATCGGCGAGTACATTTTGATTTTCCGAATCAGGCTGCTTGATGATGTCAGGTAGCCCTGGATGGAGAGTTACTTTTTCGTAATGCCCGTGAGTTTCAAACACAACGCTGGTTTTATTTATTTTTCTAATAAACGTTCCCGGCGCTGACTCAAGGGCTTCGTTGAGGGAGTATCGCTTTTGTTCGTTCCCCTCATTAATTAAGACAAAAGAAGTCTCATCATTCGATGTGAGTACAATGCCATTAAGCGCTATAGAGAGCTTAGGTGTTTCCTGATTAACTGCCACGGGATTTGCATCTTTTACCCCAGCATGATTTTCGTTGCGCCATAAAGCGGCAAGGCTGAATTCAGACTGAAATGCATTTGTTGGTTGATTAATGATCTGTTCATTTTTAACTATAGTTGTATGGAAATAATTCACATTAAAAATAATCAACCCTATGCTTATAAATATAATCAATATATTGATGGCAGCATCTTTATTATGATTCGCCAGATGGAAAGGGAAAGGTAGTGTGGGCACGATGTATGTTCTAATAAAATAGATTGGGTGGGTTGTATATTGACGTTAGTATAAATAGTATTAATGCCGCTTGCATGAATCAAGCAAAATTTATTTATATTAGTAATATGTATTTAATTAATAAATACATACATTATTTTTATGATTAAGGATAATCAATAATTAAAACAGGAAGTTCTATGTCTACGAGAAGAGAAGTCATTCTTTCCTGGTTGCGTGAGAAACGTCAGACCTGGCGTCTGTGCTATTTGTTGGGTGAGGCTGGAAGTGGAAAAACCTGGCTGGCGCAGCAACTACAAAAAGATAAACATCGCCGTGTGATTACTTTAAGCCTCGTTGTTTCCTGGCAAGGTAAGGCCGCATGGATCGTTACCGACGATAATGCGGCTGAACAGGGCTGCCGTGACAGCGCCTGGACGCGAGATGAGATGGCGGGTCAATTACTGCATGCACTTCATCGAACTGATAGTCGCTGCCCTCTTATTATTATTGAAAATGCTCACCTGAATCACCGCCGCATACTTGATGATCTCCAACGCGCGATATCTCTTATTCCTGACGGTCAATTTTTGCTGATCGGCAGACCCGATCGAAAAGTTGAACGTGATTTTAAAAAACAGGGCATTGAACTTGTCTCGACAGGTCGTCTGACGGAGCACGAGCTTAAGGCAAGCATCCTTGAAGGTCAGAATATTGACCAGCCCGATCTCCTTTTAACCGCCAGAGTTCTGAAACGGATAGCTTTATTATGTCGGGGAGATCGCAGAAAGCTGGCGCTTGCCGGCGAAACAATTAGCTTATTACAGCAAGCCGAGCAGACCCGCGTTTTCACTGCAAAACAATGGCGAATGATTTACCGCGTATTAGGTGATAACCGCCCCCGGAAAATGCAGCTTGCCGTGGTGATGAGTGGAACCATTATCGCACTTACCTGTGGTTGGCTACTGCTGTCCTCTTTCACAGCTCCGTTACCCGTTCCTGCGTGGCTGATACCCGTAACGCCAGTAGCTAAACAAGATATGACTAAGGATATTGCCCATGTGGTGATGCGCGATAGTGAGGCGCTAAGCGTGTTATACGGCGTATGGGGGTACGAGGTCCCAGCCGATTCGGCCTGGTGCGATCAGGCAGTAAGAGCGGGGCTGGTATGTAAAAGTGGGAATGCTTCTTTACAAACATTGGTGGATCAGAATTTGCCCTGGATCGCATCGCTTAAAGTCGGGGACAAAAAATTGCCTGTTGTGGTCGTTCGCGTCGGTGATGCTACCGTTGATGTACTCGTAGGGCAGCAAACCTGGACGCTGACACATAAATGGTTTGAGTTGGTATGGACGGGTGATTATCTTCTGTTGTGGAAAATGTCGCCGGAAGGGGAGAGTACCATTACGCGTGATAGCAGCGAGGAAGAGATTCTCTGGCTGGAAACGATGTTAAACCGCGCATTGCATATTTCGACAGAATCTTCGGCAGAGTGGCGTCCCTTGTTGGTAGAAAAAATAAAGCAATTTCAAAAAAGCCATCACTTGAAAACTGACGGTGTTGTTGGCTTTTCAACGTTAGTACATCTCTGGCAGGTGGCGGGGGAGAGTGCCTACTTATATCGGGATGAAGCAAATATTTCCCCAGAAACAACAGTGAAGGGGAAATGACATGTTTGAATTCTATATCGCCGCGCGTGAGCAGAAAGAAACGGGTCACCCTGGTATCTTCTCCCGACAAAAACACAGCACCATAATATATGTCATTTGTTTATTGCTGATTTGCCTGTGGTTTGCAGGAATGGTGTTGGTTGGTGGGTATGCCCGGCAGCTATGGGCACTTTGGATAGTAAAAGCAGAAGTCACTGTAGATGCTGAAACGCCCGCTTTTAAACAATCAACACAACACTATTTTTTCAAAAAACAGCCACTCCCCGTCGTCGAATCCGTCGAGGAGGAAGATGAACCAGGCGTCGCGGTTGAGAATGCCCCCTCTTCTTCTGAAGACGAAGAAAATACTGTAGAAGAAAGCGACGAGAAAGCCGGTTTAAGAGAGCGTGTCAAAAATGCGCTGAACGAACTTGAGAGATAACCCAAAGGCTGTTTACTTTACTAGCAATACGCTTGCGTTCGGTGGTTAAGTATGTATAATGCGCGGGCTTGTCGTAGTTGACAGCAGGTTCAATCTGAACCTCAGTTAGCCGAATTTGGCTACCTAACAATGCTCCCAATCGGGGAGCTACGTAAGAACGGTTACACTCTCCCATCAATCGTAATGGGTCTGAGGAGTAATCATTTTCGTTTATAAAATAATTGGAGCTCTGGTCTCATGCAGAACCAAAGAATCCGTATCCGCCTGAAAGCGTTTGATCATCGTCTGATCGATCAAGCAACCGCGGAAATCGTCGAGACTGCTAAGCGCACTGGTGCGCAGGTCCGTGGTCCGATCCCGCTGCCGACACGCAAAGAGCGCTTCACTGTTCTGATCTCCCCGCACGTCAACAAAGACGCGCGCGATCAGTACGAAATCCGTACTCACTTGCGTCTGGTTGACATCGTTGAGCCAACCGAGAAAACCGTTGATGCTCTGATGCGTCTGGATCTGGCTGCCGGTGTAGACGTGCAGATCAGCCTGGGTTAATCAGGTCATTGAGCGATTGAGAGGTTGAAACAATGATTGGTTTAGTCGGTAAAAAAGTGGGTATGACCCGTATCTTCACAGAAGACGGCGTTTCTATCCCAGTAACCGTAATCGAAGTTGAAGCAAACCGCGTTACTCAGGTTAAAGACCTGGCTAACGATGGCTACCGTGCTATTCAGGTGACCACCGGTGCTAAAAAAGCTAACCGTGTGACCAAGCCTGAAGCTGGACACTTCGCTAAAGCTGGCGTAGAAGCTGGCCGTGGTCTGTGGGAATTCCGCCTGGCTGAAGGCGAAGAGTTCACTGTAGGTCAGAGCATTAGCGTTGAACTGTTTGCTGACGTTAAAAAAGTTGACGTAACTGGCACCTCTAAAGGTAAAGGTTTCGCAGGTACCGTTAAGCGCTGGAACTTCCGTACCCAGGACGCTACTCACGGTAACTCCTTGTCTCACCGCGTTCCGGGTTCTATCGGTCAGAACCAGACTCCGGGCAAAGTGTTCAAAGGCAAGAAAATGGCAGGTCAGATGGGTAACGAACGTGTAACCGTTCAGAGCCTTGACGTAGTACGCGTTGACGCTGAGCGCAACCTGCTGCTGGTTAAAGGCGCTGTCCCGGGTGCAACCGGTAGCGACCTGATCGTTAAACCAGCTGTGAAGGCGTAAGGAGATAGCAATGGAATTAGTATTGAAAGACGCGCAGAGCGCGCTGACTGTTTCCGAAACTACCTTCGGTCGTGATTTCAACGAAGCGCTGGTTCACCAGGTTGTTGTTGCTTATGCAGCTGGTGCTCGTCAGGGTACTCGTGCTCAGAAGACTCGTGCTGAAGTAACTGGTTCCGGTAAAAAACCGTGGCGCCAGAAAGGCACCGGCCGTGCGCGTTCTGGTTCTATCAAGAGCCCGATCTGGCGTTCTGGTGGCGTGACCTTTGCTGCTCGTCCGCAGGACCACAGTCAAAAAGTTAACAAGAAGATGTACCGCGGCGCGCTGAAAAGCATCCTGTCCGAACTGGTACGTCAGGATCGTCTGATCGTTGTCGAGAAGTTCTCTGTAGAAGCGCCGAAAACTAAGCTGCTGGCACAGAAACTGAAAGACATGGCTCTGGAAGATGTGCTGATCATCACCGGTGAGCTGGACGAGAACCTGTTCCTGGCTGCGCGCAACCTGCACAAGGTTGACGTACGCGATGCAACTGGTATCGACCCGGTTAGCCTGATCGCCTTCGACAAAGTCGTAATGACTGCTGATGCTGTTAAGCAAGTTGAGGAGATGCTGGCATGATTCGTGAAGAACGTCTGCTGAAGGTGCTGCGTGCACCGCACGTTTCTGAAAAAGCGTCTACTGCGATGGAAAAATCCAACACCATCGTACTCAAAGTTGCTAAAGACGCGACCAAAGCAGAAATCAAAGCTGCTGTGCAGAAACTGTTTGAAGTCGAAGTCGAAGTCGTTAACACCCTGGTAGTTAAAGGGAAAGTTAAACGTCACGGACAGCGTATCGGTCGTCGTAGCGACTGGAAAAAAGCTTACGTCACCCTGAAAGAAGGCCAGAATCTGGACTTCGTTGGCGGCGCTGAGTAAGTCGGAGGAGTAATACAATGGCAGTTGTTAAATGTAAACCGACATCTCCGGGTCGTCGCCACGTAGTTAAAGTGGTTAACCCTGAGCTGCACAAGGGCAAACCTTTTGCTCCGTTGCTGGAAAAAAACAGCAAATCCGGTGGTCGTAACAACAATGGCCGTATCACCACTCGTCATATCGGTGGTGGCCACAAGCAGGCTTACCGTATTGTTGACTTCAAACGCAACAAAGACGGTATCCCGGCAGTTGTTGAACGTCTTGAGTACGATCCGAACCGTTCCGCGAACATCGCGCTGGTTCTGTACAAAGACGGTGAACGCCGTTACATCCTGGCCCCTAAAGGCCTGAAAGCTGGCGACCAGATTCAGTCTGGCGTTGATGCTGCAATCAAACCAGGTAACACCCTGCCGATGCGCAACATCCCGGTTGGTTCTACTGTTCATAACGTAGAAATGAAACCAGGTAAAGGCGGTCAGCTGGCACGTTCCGCTGGTACTTACGTTCAGATCGTTGCTCGTGATGGTGCTTATGTCACCCTGCGTCTGCGTTCTGGTGAAATGCGTAAAGTAGAAGCAGACTGCCGTGCAACTCTGGGCGAAGTTGGCAATGCTGAGCATATGCTGCGCGTTCTGGGTAAAGCAGGTGCTGCACGCTGGCGTGGTGTTCGTCCGACCGTTCGCGGTACCGCGATGAACCCGGTAGACCACCCACATGGTGGTGGTGAAGGTCGTAACTTTGGTAAGCACCCGGTAACTCCGTGGGGCGTTCAGACCAAAGGTAAGAAGACCCGCAGCAACAAGCGTACTGATAAATTCATCGTACGTCGCCGTAGCAAATAATTTTAGAGGATAAGCCATGCCACGTTCTCTCAAGAAAGGTCCTTTTATTGACCTGCACTTGCTGAAGAAGGTAGAGAAAGCGGTGGAAAGCGGAGACAAGAAGCCCCTGCGCACTTGGTCCCGTCGTTCAACGATCTTTCCTAACATGATCGGTTTGACCATCGCTGTCCATAATGGTCGTCAGCACGTTCCGGTATTTGTAACCGACGAAATGGTCGGTCACAAACTGGGTGAATTCGCACCGACTCGTACTTATCGCGGCCACGCTGCTGATAAAAAAGCGAAGAAGAAATAAGGTAGGAGGAAGAGATGGAAACTATCGCTAAACATCGCCATGCTCGTTCTTCTGCTCAGAAGGTTCGCCTTGTTGCTGACCTGATTCGCGGTAAGAAAGTGTCGCAGGCTCTGGATATTTTGACCTACACCAACAAGAAAGCGGCTGTACTGGTCAAGAAAGTTCTGGAATCTGCCATTGCTAACGCTGAACACAACGATGGCGCTGACATTGACGATCTGAAAGTTACGAAAATTTTCGTAGACGAAGGCCCGAGCATGAAGCGCATTATGCCGCGTGCAAAAGGTCGTGCAGATCGCATCCTGAAGCGCACCAGCCACATCACTGTGGTTGTGTCCGATCGCTGAGACTCTGGAGACTAGCAATGGGTCAGAAAGTACATCCTAATGGTATTCGCCTGGGTATTGTAAAACCATGGAACTCTACCTGGTTTGCGAACACCAAAGAATTCGCTGACAACCTGGACAGCGATTTTAAAGTACGTCAGTACCTGACTAAGGAACTGGCTAAAGCGTCCGTATCTCGTATCGTTATCGAGCGTCCGGCTAAGAGCATCCGTGTAACCATTCACACTGCTCGCCCGGGTATCGTTATCGGTAAAAAAGGTGAAGACGTAGAAAAACTGCGTAAGGTCGTAGCGGACATCGCTGGCGTTCCTGCACAGATCAACATCGCCGAAGTTCGTAAGCCTGAACTGGACGCAAAACTGGTTGCTGACAGCATCACTTCTCAGCTGGAACGTCGCGTTATGTTCCGTCGTGCTATGAAGCGTGCTGTACAGAACGCAATGCGTCTGGGCGCTAAAGGTATTAAAGTTGAAGTTAGCGGCCGTCTGGGCGGCGCGGAAATCGCACGTACCGAATGGTACCGCGAAGGTCGCGTACCGCTGCACACTCTGCGTGCTGACATCGACTACAACACCTCTGAAGCGCACACCACTTACGGTGTAATCGGCGTTAAAGTGTGGATCTTCAAAGGCGAGATCCTGGGTGGTATGGCTGCTGTTGAACAACCGGAAAAACCGGCTGCTCAGCCTAAAAAGCAGCAGCGTAAAGGCCGTAAATAAGGAGCGTCGCTGATGTTACAACCAAAGCGTACAAAATTCCGTAAAATGCACAAAGGCCGTAACCGCGGTCTGGCGCAGGGTACGGATGTTAGCTTCGGCAGCTTCGGTCTGAAAGCTGTTGGCCGTGGTCGTCTGACTGCACGTCAGATCGAAGCAGCACGTCGTGCTATGACCCGTGCAGTTAAGCGTCAAGGTAAGATCTGGATCCGTGTGTTCCCGGACAAACCGATCACTGAAAAGCCGCTGGCAGTGCGTATGGGTAAAGGTAAAGGTAACGTGGAGTATTGGGTTGCCTTGATTCAGCCGGGTAAAGTCCTGTATGAAATGGACGGTGTTCCGGAAGAGCTGGCCCGTGAAGCATTCAAGCTGGCAGCAGCGAAACTGCCGATTAAAACCACCTTTGTAACTAAGACGGTGATGTAATGAAAGCAAAAGAGCTGCGTGAGAAGAGCGTTGAAGAGCTGAACACCGAGCTGCTGAACCTGCTGCGTGAGCAGTTCAACCTGCGTATGCAGGCTGCAAGTGGCCAGCTGCAACAGTCTCACCTGTTGAAGCAAGTGCGTCGCGATGTCGCACGCGTTAAGACTTTACTGAACGAGAAGGCGGGTGCGTAATGACCGATAAAATCCGTACTCTGCAAGGTCGCGTTGTTAGCGACAAAATGGAGAAATCCATTGTTGTTGCTATCGAACGTTTTGTGAAACACCCGATCTACGGTAAATTCATCAAGCGTACGACCAAACTGCACGTACATGACGAGAACAACGAATGCGGTATCGGTGACGTGGTTGAAATCCGCGAATGCCGTCCGCTGTCCAAGACTAAATCCTGGACGCTGGTTCGCGTTGTAGAGAAAGCGGTTCTGTAATACAGTACACTCTCTCGATACGAATAAACGGCTCAGAAATGAGCCGTTTATTTTTTCTACCCATATCCTTGAAGCGGTGTTATAATGCCGCGCCCTCGATATGGGGATTTTTAACGACCTGATTTTCGGGTCTCAGTAGTAGTTGACATTAGCGGAGCACTAAAATGATCCAAGAACAGACTATGCTGAACGTCGCCGACAACTCCGGTGCACGTCGCGTAATGTGTATCAAGGTTCTGGGTGGCTCGCACCGTCGCTACGCAGGCGTAGGCGACATCATCAAGATCACCATCAAAGAAGCAATTCCGCGTGGTAAGGTCAAAAAAGGTGATGTGCTGAAGGCGGTAGTGGTGCGCACCAAGAAGGGTGTTCGTCGCCCGGACGGTTCTGTCATTCGCTTCGATGGTAATGCTTGTGTTCTTCTGAACAACAACAGCGAGCAGCCTATCGGTACGCGTATTTTTGGGCCGGTAACTCGTGAGCTTCGTAGTGAGAAGTTCATGAAAATTATCTCTCTGGCACCAGAAGTACTCTAAGGAGCGAATCATGGCAGCGAAAATCCGTCGTGATGACGAAGTTATCGTGTTAACCGGTAAAGATAAAGGTAAACGCGGTAAAGTTAAGAATGTCCTGTCTTCCGGCAAGGTCATTGTTGAAGGTATCAACCTGGTTAAGAAACATCAGAAGCCGGTTCCGGCCCTGAACCAACCGGGTGGCATCGTTGAAAAAGAAGCCGCTATTCAGGTTTCCAACGTAGCAATCTTCAATGCGACAACCGGCAAGGCTGACCGTGTAGGCTTTAGATTCGAAGACGGTAAAAAAGTCCGTTTCTTCAAGTCTAACAGCGAAACTATCAAGTAATTTGGAGTAGTACGATGGCGAAACTGCATGATTACTACAAAGACGAAGTAGTTAAAAAACTCATGACTGAGTTTAACTACAATTCTGTCATGCAAGTCCCTCGGGTCGAGAAGATCACCCTGAACATGGGTGTTGGTGAAGCGATCGCTGACAAAAAACTGCTGGATAACGCAGCAGCAGACCTGGCAGCAATCTCCGGTCAAAAACCGCTGATCACCAAAGCACGCAAATCTGTTGCAGGCTTCAAAATCCGTCAGGGCTATCCGATCGGCTGTAAAGTAACTCTGCGTGGCGAACGCATGTGGGAGTTCTTTGAGCGCCTGATCACTATTGCTGTACCTCGTATCCGTGACTTCCGTGGCCTGTCCGCTAAGTCTTTCGACGGTCGTGGTAACTACAGCATGGGTGTCCGTGAGCAGATCATCTTCCCAGAAATCGACTACGATAAAGTCGACCGCGTTCGTGGTTTGGATATTACCATTACCACTACTGCGAAATCTGACGAAGAAGGCCGCGCTCTGCTGGCTGCCTTTGACTTCCCGTTCCGCAAGTAAGGTAGGGTTACTAAATGGCTAAGCAATCAATGAAAGCACGCGAAGTAAAACGCGTAGCTTTAGCTGATAAATACTTCGCGAAACGCGCTGAACTGAAAGCGATCATCTCTGATGTGAACGCTTCCGACGAAGATCGTTGGAACGCTGTTCTCAAGCTGCAGACTCTGCCGCGTGATTCCAGCCCGTCTCGTCAGCGTAACCGCTGCCGTCAAACAGGTCGTCCGCATGGTTTCCTGCGGAAGTTCGGGTTGAGCCGTATTAAGGTCCGTGAAGCCGCTATGCGCGGTGAAATCCCGGGTCTGAAAAAGGCTAGCTGGTAATTGTCACCAATTGAATCACGGGAGTAAAGACAGATGAGCATGCAAGATCCGATCGCGGATATGCTGACCCGTATCCGTAACGGTCAGGCCGCGAACAAAGCTGCGGTCACCATGCCTTCCTCCAAGCTGAAAGTGGCAATCGCCAACGTGCTGAAGGAAGAAGGTTTTATTGAAGATTTTAAAGTTGAAGGCGACACCAAGCCTGAACTGGAACTTACTCTGAAGTATTTCCAGGGCAAAGCTGTTGTAGAAAGCATTCAGCGTGTCAGCCGCCCAGGTCTGCGCATCTATAAACGTAAAGATGAGCTGCCGAAAGTTATGGCGGGTCTGGGTATCGCAGTTGTTTCTACCTCTAAAGGTGTTATGACTGATCGTGCAGCGCGCCAGGCTGGTCTTGGTGGCGAAATTATCTGCTACGTAGCCTAATCGGAGGAAAAAATGTCTCGTGTTGCTAAAGCACCGGTCGTTGTTCCTGCCGGCGTTGACGTAAAAATCAACGGTCAGGTTATTACGATCAAAGGTAAAAACGGCGAGCTGACTCGTACTCTCAACGATGCTGTTGAAGTTAAACATGCAGATAATACCCTGACCTTCGGTCCGCGTGATGGTTACGCAGACGGTTGGGCACAGGCTGGTACCGCGCGTGCCCTGCTGAACTCAATGGTTATCGGTGTTACCGAAGGCTTCACTAAGAAGCTGCAGCTGGTTGGTGTAGGTTACCGTGCAGCGGTTAAAGGCAATGTGATTAACCTGTCTCTGGGTTTCTCTCATCCTGTTGACCATCAGCTGCCTGCGGGTATCACTGCTGAATGTCCGACTCAGACTGAAATCGTGCTGAAAGGCGCTGATAAGCAGGTGATCGGCCAGGTTGCAGCGGATCTGCGCGCCTACCGTCGTCCTGAGCCTTATAAAGGCAAGGGTGTTCGTTACGCCGACGAAGTCGTGCGTACCAAAGAGGCTAAGAAGAAGTAAGGTAACACTATGGATAAGAAATCTGCTCGTATCCGTCGTGCGACCCGCGCACGCCGCAAGCTCCAGGAGCTGGGCGCAACTCGCCTGGTGGTACATCGTACCCCGCGTCACATTTACGCACAGGTAATTGCACCGAACGGTTCTGAAGTTCTGGTAGCTGCTTCTACTGTAGAAAAAGCTATCGCTGAACAACTGAAGTACACCGGTAACAAAGACGCGGCTGCAGCTGTGGGTAAAGCTGTCGCTGAACGCGCTCTGGAAAAAGGCATCAAAGATGTATCCTTTGACCGTTCCGGGTTCCAATATCATGGTCGTGTCCAGGCACTGGCAGATGCTGCCCGTGAAGCTGGCCTTCAGTTCTAAGGTAGAGGTGTAAGATGGCTCACATCGAAAAACAAGCTGGCGAACTGCAGGAAAAGCTGATCGCGGTAAACCGCGTATCTAAAACCGTTAAAGGTGGTCGTATTTTCTCCTTCACAGCTCTGACTGTAGTTGGCGATGGTAACGGTCGCGTTGGTTTTGGTTACGGTAAAGCGCGTGAAGTTCCAGCAGCGATCCAGAAAGCGATGGAAAAAGCCCGTCGCAATATGATTAACGTCGCGCTGAATAACGGTACTCTGCAACACCCTGTTAAAGGTGTTCATACGGGTTCTCGCGTATTCATGCAGCCGGCTTCCGAAGGTACCGGTATCATCGCCGGTGGTGCAATGCGCGCCGTTCTGGAAGTCGCTGGGGTTCATAACGTTCTGGCTAAAGCGTATGGTTCCACCAACCCGATTAACGTGGTTCGTGCAACTATCGATGGCCTGGAAAATATGAATTCTCCAGAAATGGTCGCTGCCAAGCGTGGTAAATCCGTTGAAGAAATTCTGGGGAAATAAACCATGGCAAAGACTATTAAAATTACTCAAACCCGCAGTGCAATCGGTCGTCTGCCGAAACACAAGGCAACGCTGCTTGGCCTGGGTCTGCGTCGTATTGGTCACACCGTAGAGCGCGAGGATACTCCTGCTATTCGCGGTATGATCAACGCGGTTTCCTTCATGGTTAAAGTTGAGGAGTAAGAGATGCGTTTAAATACTCTGTCTCCGGCCGAAGGCTCCAAAAAGGCGGGTAAACGCCTGGGTCGTGGTATCGGTTCTGGCCTCGGTAAAACCGGTGGTCGTGGTCACAAAGGTCAGAAATCTCGTTCTGGCGGTGGCGTACGTCGCGGTTTCGAGGGTGGTCAGATGCCTCTGTACCGTCGTCTGCCGAAATTCGGCTTCACTTCTCGTAAAGCAGCGATTACAGCCGAAGTTCGTCTGTCTGACCTGGCTAAAGTAGAAGGCGGTGTTGTAGACCTGAACACGCTGAAAGCGGCTAACATTATCGGTATCCAGATCGAGTTCGCGAAAGTGATCCTGGCTGGCGAAGTAACGACTCCGGTAACTGTTCGTGGCCTGCGTGTTACTAAAGGCGCTCGTGCTGCTATCGAAGCTGCTGGCGGTAAAATCGAGGAATAAGTAGCAGATGGCTAAACAACCGGGATTAGATTTTCAAAGTGCCAAAGGTGGCTTAGGCGAGCTGAAACGCAGACTGCTGTTTGTTATCGGTGCGCTGATTGTGTTCCGTATTGGCTCTTTTATTCCGATCCCTGGTATTGATGCCGCTGTACTTGCCAAACTGCTTGAGCAACAGCGAGGCACCATCATTGAGATGTTTAACATGTTCTCTGGTGGTGCTCTCAGCCGTGCTTCTATCTTTGCTCTGGGGATCATGCCGTATATTTCGGCGTCGATCATTATCCAGCTACTGACGGTGGTTCATCCAACGTTGGCAGAAATTAAGAAAGAAGGGGAGTCTGGTCGTCGTAAGATCAGCCAGTACACCCGCTACGGTACTCTGGTGCTGGCAATATTCCAGTCGATCGGTATTGCTACCGGTCTGCCGAATATGCCTGGTATGCAAGGCCTGGTCATTAACCCGGGCTTTGCATTCTACTTCACCGCTGTTGTAAGTCTGGTCACAGGAACCATGTTCCTGATGTGGTTGGGCGAACAGATCACTGAACGAGGTATCGGCAACGGTATTTCAATCATTATCTTCGCCGGTATTGTCGCGGGACTCCCGCCAGCCATTGCCCATACTATCGAGCAAGCGCGTCAAGGCGACCTGCACTTCCTCGTGTTGCTGTTGGTTGCAGTATTAGTATTTGCAGTGACGTTCTTTGTTGTATTTGTTGAGCGTGGTCAACGCCGCATTGTGGTAAACTACGCGAAACGTCAGCAAGGTCGTCGTGTCTATGCTGCACAGAGCACACATTTACCGCTGAAAGTGAATATGGCGGGGGTAATCCCGGCAATCTTCGCTTCCAGTATTATTCTGTTCCCGGCGACCATCGCGTCATGGTTCGGGGGCGGTACTGGTTGGAACTGGCTGACAACAATTTCGCTGTATTTGCAGCCTGGGCAACCGCTTTATGTGTTACTCTATGCGTCTGCAATCATCTTCTTCTGTTTCTTCTACACGGCGTTGGTTTTCAACCCGCGTGAAACAGCAGATAACCTGAAGAAGTCCGGTGCATTTGTACCAGGAATTCGTCCGGGAGAGCAAACGGCGAAGTATATCGATAAAGTAATGACCCGCCTGACCTTGGTTGGTGCGCTGTACATTACCTTTATCTGCCTGATCCCGGAGTTCATGCGTGATGCAATGAAAGTACCGTTCTACTTCGGTGGGACCTCACTGCTTATCGTTGTTGTCGTGATTATGGACTTTATGGCTCAAGTGCAAACTCTGATGATGTCCAGTCAGTATGAGTCTGCATTGAAGAAGGCGAACCTGAAAGGCTACGGCCGATAATTGGTCGCCCGAGAAGTTACGGAGAGTAAAAATGAAAGTTCGTGCTTCCGTCAAGAAATTATGCCGTAACTGCAAAATCGTTAAGCGTGATGGTGTCATCCGTGTGATTTGCAGTGCCGAGCCGAAGCATAAACAGCGCCAAGGCTGATTTTTTCGCATATTTTTCTTGCAAAGTTGGGTTGAGCTGGCTAGATTAGCCAGCCAATCTTTTGTATGTCTGTGCGTTTCCATTTGAGTATCCTGAAAACGGGCTTTTCAGCATGGAACGTACATATTAAATAGTAGGAGTGCATAGTGGCCCGTATAGCAGGCATTAACATTCCTGATCATAAGCATGCCGTAATCGCATTAACTTCGATTTATGGCGTCGGCAAGACCCGTTCTAAAGCCATCCTGGCTGCAGCGGGTATCGCTGAAGATGTTAAGATCAGTGAGCTGTCTGAAGGACAAATCGACACGCTGCGTGACGAAGTTGCCAAATTTGTCGTTGAAGGTGATCTGCGCCGTGAAATCAGCATGAGCATCAAGCGCCTGATGGATCTTGGTTGCTATCGCGGTTTGCGTCATCGTCGTGGTCTCCCGGTTCGCGGTCAGCGTACCAAGACCAACGCACGTACCCGTAAGGGTCCGCGCAAACCGATCAAGAAATAATCGGGGTGATTGAATAATGGCAAAGGCACCAATTCGTGCACGTAAACGTGTAAGAAAACAAGTCTCTGACGGCGTGGCTCATATCCATGCTTCTTTCAACAACACCATCGTGACTATCACTGATCGTCAGGGTAACGCGTTGGGTTGGGCAACAGCCGGTGGTTCCGGTTTCCGTGGTTCTCGCAAATCCACTCCGTTTGCAGCACAGGTTGCAGCAGAGCGTTGCGCTGACGCCGTGAAAGAATACGGCATCAAGAATCTGGAAGTTATGGTTAAAGGTCCGGGTCCAGGCCGCGAATCTACTATTCGTGCTCTGAACGCCGCAGGTTTCCGCATCACTAACATTACTGATGTGACTCCGATCCCTCATAACGGTTGTCGTCCGCCGAAAAAACGTCGCGTATAACGCCTCGTTTTCCAGGTTTGTTGGAGAAAGAAAATGGCAAGATATTTGGGTCCTAAGCTCAAGCTGAGCCGTCGTGAGGGCACCGACTTATTCCTTAAGTCTGGCGTTCGCGCGATCGATACCAAGTGTAAAATTGAACAAGCTCCTGGCCAGCACGGTGCGCGTAAACCGCGTCTGTCTGACTATGGTGTGCAGTTGCGTGAAAAGCAAAAAGTTCGCCGTATCTATGGTGTGCTGGAGCGTCAGTTCCGTAACTACTACAAAGAAGCAGCACGTCTGAAAGGCAACACCGGTGAAAACCTGTTGGCTCTGCTGGAAGGTCGTCTGGACAACGTTGTATACCGTATGGGCTTCGGTGCCACTCGTGCAGAAGCACGTCAGCTGGTTAGCCATAAAGCAATTATGGTAAACGGTCGTGTTGTTAACATCGCTTCTTATCAGGTTAGTCCGAATGACGTTGTAAGCATTCGTGAGAAAGCGAAGAAGCAGTCTCGCGTGAAAGCCGCTCTGGAGCTGGCTGAGCAGCGTGAAAAGCCAACCTGGTTGGAAGTTGATGCTGGCAAGATGGAAGGTACGTTTAAGCGTAAGCCGGAGCGTTCTGATCTGTCTGCGGACATTAACGAACACCTGATCGTCGAGCTTTACTCCAAGTAAAGCTTAGTACCAAAGAGAGGACACAATGCAGGGTTCTGTGACAGAGTTTCTAAAACCGCGCCTGGTTGATATCGAGCAAGTGAGTTCGACGCACGCCAAGGTGACCCTTGAGCCTTTAGAGCGTGGCTTTGGCCATACTCTGGGTAACGCACTGCGCCGTATTCTGCTCTCATCGATGCCGGGTTGCGCGGTGACCGAGGTTGAGATTGATGGTGTACTACATGAGTACAGCACCAAAGAAGGCGTTCAGGAAGATATCCTGGAAATCCTGCTCAACCTGAAAGGGCTGGCGGTGAGAGTTCAGGGCAAAGATGAAGTTATTCTTACCTTGAATAAATCTGGCATTGGCCCTGTGACTGCAGCCGATATCACCCACGACGGTGATGTCGAAATCGTCAAGCCGCAGCACGTGATCTGCCACCTGACCGATGAGAACGCGTCTATTAGCATGCGTATCAAAGTTCAGCGCGGTCGTGGTTATGTGCCGGCTTCTACCCGAATTCATTCGGAAGAAGATGAGCGCCCAATCGGCCGTCTGCTGGTCGACGCATGCTACAGCCCTGTGGAGCGTATTGCCTACAATGTTGAAGCAGCGCGTGTAGAACAGCGTACCGACCTGGACAAGCTGGTCATCGAAATGGAAACCAACGGCACAATCGATCCTGAAGAGGCGATTCGTCGTGCGGCAACCATTCTGGCTGAACAACTGGAAGCTTTCGTTGACTTACGTGATGTACGTCAGCCTGAAGTGAAAGAAGAGAAACCAGAGTTCGATCCGATCCTGCTGCGCCCTGTTGACGATCTGGAATTGACTGTCCGCTCTGCTAACTGCCTTAAAGCAGAAGCTATCCACTATATCGGTGATCTGGTACAGCGTACCGAGGTTGAGCTCCTTAAAACGCCTAACCTTGGTAAAAAATCTCTTACTGAGATTAAAGACGTGCTGGCTTCCCGTGGACTGTCTCTGGGCATGCGCCTGGAAAACTGGCCACCGGCAAGCATCGCTGACGAGTAACCGGATCACAGGTTAAGGTTTTACTGAGAAGGATAAGGTCATGCGCCATCGTAAGAGTGGTCGTCAACTGAACCGCAACAGCAGCCATCGCCAGGCTATGTTCCGCAATATGGCAGGTTCACTGGTTCGTCATGAAATCATCAAGACGACTCTGCCTAAAGCGAAAGAGCTGCGCCGCGTAGTTGAGCCGCTGATTACTCTTGCCAAGACTGATAGCGTTGCTAATCGTCGTCTGGCATTCGCCCGTACTCGTGATAACGAGATCGTGGCAAAACTGTTTAACGAACTGGGCCCGCGTTTCGCGAGCCGTGCCGGTGGTTACACTCGTATTCTGAAGTGTGGCTTCCGTGCAGGCGACAATGCGCCGATGGCTTACATCGAGCTGGTTGATCGTTCAGAGAAAGCAGAAGCTGCTGCAGAGTAATCTGAAGCAACGTAAAAAAACCCGCCCCGGCGGGTTTTTTTATACCCGTAGCATCCCCACTTATCTACAATAGCTGTACTCTTTTTATTCATCCCCTGGAGTATTTATGTGGTTACTTGACCAGTGGGCAGAGCGTCATATAGCAGAAGCGCAAGCGAAAGGTGAGTTTGATAACCTGGTAGGTAGCGGCGAACCATTGATACTGGATGATGATTCTCATGTGCCACCGGAATTACGTGCGGGGTATCGCTTGCTGAAGAATGCTGGTTGCTTACCGCCAGAACTTGAGCATAGGAGGGAAGCAATACAGCTTCTGGATATTCTCAAAGGTATCCGTCATGATGATCCGCAATATCAAGAGGTTAGTCGTCGATTGTCATTACTGGAATTGAAGCTGCGACAAGCTGGATTGAGTACCGATTTTTTACGCGGCGATTATGCTGACAAGTTGTTGAACAAAATCAACGATAACTAGTGGAGTATGTATGTATCGCATTGGTGAGCTGGCAAAAATGGCGGAAGTAACACCCGACACGATTCGTTATTACGAAAAGCAGCAGATGATGGAGCATGAAGTACGCACCGAAGGTGGGTTTCGCCTGTATACCGAAAGCGATCTCCAGCGATTGAAATTTATCCGCCATGCCAGACAACTAGGTTTCAGTCTGGAGTCGATCCGCGAGTTGCTGTCGATCCGTATCGATCCGGAACACCATACCTGTCAGGAGTCAAAAGGCATTGTGCAGGAACGATTGCAGGAAGTCGAAGCTCGTATAGCCGAGTTGCAGAGTATGCAGCGTTCCTTGCAACGCCTTAATGATACCTGTTGTGGGACCGCCCATAGCAGTGTTTATTGCTCGATTCTTGAAGCTCTTGAACAAGGGGCGAGTGGCGTTAAGAGTGGCTGTTGATTTTTTGCACTGGCAGGATTACACTCGCGCCGTTAAATAACCAACTGGAGTTTTTATGAGCCGATATCAGCATACTAAAGGGCAGATAAAGGATAATGCGATAGAAGCATTACTACATGATCCCTTATTCCGACAGCGAGTAGAGAAAAATAAGAAAGGGAAAGGCAGTTACATGCGAAAAGGAAAACATGGCAATCGGGGGAACTGGGAGGCCAGTGGCAAGAAAGTAAATCACTTTTTTACCACTGGCCTTCTGCTTTCAGACGCTTGTTAAGAGCGGTTATTCTGCTCTTTCAGCAAATCACGAATTTCTGTCAGTAATACTTCTTCTTTAGTTGGTGCAGGTGTTGCTGCTGCTGGTTCTTCTTTTTTCCGATTCAGTTTGTTGATTAGCTTAATCGCCATAAAGATGGCAAAGGCCACTATCAGAAAATCAAAGACGTTTTGAATGAAGACACCGTAATGCATCACAACAGCAGGGATATCCCCTTGGGCCTCGCGTAGCGTGACAGCAAACTGTTTAAAGTCGATCCCGCCAATTAATAAGCCCAGAGGTGGCATGATGATATCGGCAACCAGTGAAGATACAATCTTCCCGAATGCCGCTCCGATAATGACACCCACTGCCAAATCCACCACGTTCCCGCGCATCGCAAATTCGCGAAATTCTTTAATAATGCTCATGTTATTCTCCCTATGAAGCCGACAACCATAAGTCTAACAAATGTTAAGCCATTTTCCTGCCAGGAATGGATTTAATTAATCCTTAATAATCAAAGGGAAATAATAAGGCGTCATTAGACGCCTTATTAATTACAAGAAGAAAGGACTTGGCTGGAAGAGTCTTTCGACGTCGGTAATAAACTTTTTATCTGTGAGGAACATAATTACGTGATCGCCTTGCTCAATGCGCAGATTGTCATTGGCAATCATCACATCGTTTCCACGTACCACCGCTCCAATAATCGTTCCTGGCGGTAGCTTGATTTCGTCAATGACTCTGCCGACAACGCGTGAGGTGCTTTCATCACCGTGAGCAACGGCTTCAATAGCTTCTGCTACGCCGCGGCGTAATGAGGAAACACCAACAATATCTGCTTTTCGCACATGGCTAAGCAACGCAGAAATAGTTGCTTGTTGTGGTGAAATCGCAATATCGATCACGCTCTCCTGAACCAGATCCACATAAGCGCGACGTTGGATCAATACCATCACCTTTTTCGCACCCATACGTTTGGCAAGCATGGCGGACATGATATTGGCCTCGTCATCGTTGGTGACGGCAATAAACAGATCAACTTGATCGATATGTTCTTCGGCCAGCAGTTCTTGATCCGACGCATCACCAAAAAAGACGATCGTATTCTGCAACTTTTCCGCCAGTTCGGCAGCGCGCTGCTGATTACGTTCGATGAGTTTAACGCTGTAATCTTTTTCCAGACGACGCGCCAGCCCTGCACCGATATTACCGCCACCAACCAGCATGATCCGCTTATACGGTTTTTCCAGTCGCTGTAATTCACTCATCACCGCGCGGATATGCTGTGAAGCGGCAATAAAGAACACTTCATCACCAGCTTCAACAATGGTCGAACCTTGCGGACGAATGGGGCGATCGTGGCGGAAAATTGCTGCCACACGAGTATCGATATGTGGCATATGTTCGCGCATGGTCGAAAGTGCATTACCAATCAGCGGGCCGCCATAATAGGCTTTAACCACAGCCAGGCTGACTTTACCCTCAGCGAAGTTCACCACCTGCAATGCGCCGGGATACTCAATCAGTCGGTAAATATTATCGATAACCAACTGCTCTGGTGCGATCAGATGATCAATCGGAACAGCATCTGAATGAAATAGCTTATCGGCATCGCGCACGTAGTCTGGTGAGCGGATACGAGCGATGCGATTAGGGGTGTTGAAAAGTGAGTAGGCTACCTGGCAGGCAACCATATTGGTTTCATCTGAACTGGTTACAGCAACCAGCATATCGGCGTCGTCGGCACCTGCCTCCCGCAATACGCGTGGATGAGAGCCATGCCCCTGCACGACTCGCAGGTCAAATTTATCCTGTAAGGTCCGCAGACGCTCACCGTTGGTATCGACAACAGTAATATCGTTGTTCTCGCCAACCAGGTTTTCCGCCAGTGTGCCGCCAACCTGGCCGGCACCCAGAATGATAATTTTCATCAGTCGCGACCCGTTATCTCATCACTTTTTGATTAGCTTAGCGTAAAAGAAGCCGTCGCCCTCTTCGGCACCGGGCAAATTTTGTTTACCCGGTTGCTCTGGTGTTCCTGTTTCGCAAAGTTCGGCATCAGCGGTACGTTGCAAAAAGGCTTTAATCTGCAGGCTATTCTCTTCCGGTAACATCGAACAGGTGGCATAGACCAGGGTTCCTCCGGATTTTAAATGCGACCAGATGGCGTCGAGAATTTCAGACTGCAACTGCGCGAGTTCTGGGATATCGCGATCGCGGCGTAACCATTTAATATCCGGATGGCGACGAATTACACCAGTTGCCGAACAAGGTGCATCTAATAAAATGCGATCGAACTGTTGCTCACCACACCATTGGGAAGGGTAACGGCCATCACCTTGTTTTACGGTTGCCTTCATACCAAGGCGTTTTAAATTGTCGTAAACGCGAGAGAGGCGCTGCTCATCAATATCGACCGCCAGAACTTGCGCCTCTGGAGCAACCTCAAGAATATGCGTTGTTTTACCGCCTGGGGCGGCGCAAAGATCCAGAATGTGTTCACCATTTTGTGGAGCAAGCCAGGTCATGCAACCTTGTGCTGAAGCATCCTGAACGGTAACCCATCCTTCTTCAAAACCGGGTAGCGCATGAACAGGTGCAGGTGTTTCCAGCTGTACAGCATCAGGGTAATCCGCATGCGGGAAACCTTTCATTCCTGCTTCATCCAGCAATGCAAGCCAGCTGTCGCGGGAATGATGCGTACGATTAACGCGCAGCCACATTGGCGGACGCTGGTTATTGGCTTCGACGATGGATTGCCACTGCTCGGGATACGCCTTTTGCAGACGCTTCAGCAACCAGGAAGGATGCAGATAACGTGCATCACTGGCATTAAACTCGGCTAATAACTCATCTTGCTGACGCTGGAACTGACGTAATACACCGTTAATCAATCCCTTAAGTTGCGGGCGCTTAATTGCAACTGCGCCTTCAACCGTTTCAGCCAGCGCGGCATGAGGTGGAATGCGGGTATAAAGCAGTTGATACAAACCAACCATAATCAGGTAATGAACAGTACGCTGTTTGCCTGTCATCGGACGGGCCATTAGCTTATTAATCAGCCAGTCTAACTGTGAGAGCGTACGCAGTACGCCAAAGCATAACTCCTGGAGAAGAGCTTTATCTTTATCGGAAACTTTTTGCTGGAGCGGTGGCAGAATGTTGCTCAGTGATTGCCCTTGCTCAACGACTTGTTCAATGGCCTGGGCCGCCATGCTACGTAAATTACGTTGTTTTTTCATAAGTATAAATATAAAGATGCCCGGTAAGACCGGGCTTAGAAGAGTGGACTATCAGGCCAGACGGTTGCCCGGTACAAACCATTCCCGACGAGAATTCAGGAGGTCTTGCACGCTCATCGCTTTCTTACCTGCAGGTTGCATTGAGAGCAGATTCAGGATGCCATCACCTGTCGCTACCTGAATGCCTTGTTTATTGGCTTCAAGGATTGTTCCTGGCGCAGCCTTTGTTGTCGTATCGATGACAGATGCTTTCCAGACTTTAACCGGCTGCCCTTCAATTTCCAGCCAGCTCATTGGCCATGGATTGAAAGCGCGAATGCAACGTTCAAGCTGTGCTGCCGAAAGTGACCAGTCAATACGCGCTTCTTCTTTACTCAACTTTTCGGCGTAAGTGACAAGAGTTTCGTCCTGAACTTCTGGTTTCGCCGTGCCGTCTGCCAGTTGTTTCAACGTAGTAATAAGCCCTTGTGGGCCAAGCTCTGCCAGTTTGTCGTACAGCGTACCACTGGTATCTTCTGCAGTAATCGGGCAGGAGAGCTTATAAAGCATGTCACCGGTGTCTAAACCAACATCCATTTGCATAATGGTCACACCAGTTTCTGCATCACCCGCCCATAGTGAGCGTTGGATTGGTGCAGCACCGCGCCAGCGTGGCAGCAGTGAACCATGAACGTTGATACAGCCAAGACGCGGCATCTCCAGCACAGCTTTAGGCAGAATTAAACCATAGGCGACGACGACCATAACATCAGCCTGCAGATCGGCGACCAGTTGCTGGTTTTCTTGTGGACGCAGGGAAACAGGTTGAAAAACGGGCAGACCTTTGTCCTCAGCCAGAACTTTAACCGGGCTGGGCATCAGTTTTTTACCGCGTCCTGCCGGTCGGTCTGGCTGGGTAAACACGCCAACGATGTTATGACCAGAAGACAACAGCGCGTCGAGATGACGCGCTGCAAAGTCAGGTGTACCCGCAAAAATAATACGTAGTGATTCTGACACGTTAATTCTTATCCTTAAGCCCGGGCTTTCAGACGATCCAGTTTTTCAACTTTCTGACGAATACGTTGTTGTTTCAGCGGTGACAGATAATCCATAAACAGTTTGCCGACCAGGTGATCCATCTCATGCTGAATACAGATGGCTAACAGACCGTCTGCTTCCAGTTCAAATGGTTTACCGTCGCGGTCCAGGGCGCGAATTTTAACTTTCTCTGCGCGTGGCACTAAAGCACGTTGTTCAGGGATCGACAGGCAACCTTCTTCAATGCCTGTTTCGCCGCTTTTTTCTAAAAGCTCCGGATTGATTAACACCAGCCGTTCGTCACGGTTTTCCGAAACATCAATTACAATGATACGTTGATGGATATCAACCTGGGTTGCCGCCAGGCCAATACCTTCTTCTGCGTACATCGTCTCGAACATATCATCGACGATACGCTGAATTTCTGCATTCACTTCTTCTACCGGTTTAGCAACTTTGCGAAGCCGCTCGTCCGGAATATGTAACACTTGCAAAACTGACATAAATCTCCAGAGATGTGTTCAGGAGTTAGAAAGATTATTTCTTCTATTCTAGACAAATCCCCCTCTGATTGACAGCATCACTGACCAATCGCAAAGATTGCTAAGGCTGCTTATGGCAGGGAGATAAGGATGGTCGATACAGAAATTTGGCTGCGTTTAATTAGCATCAGCAGCTTGTATGGCGATGATATGGTCCGTATAGCTCACTGGCTGGCAAAACAGTCGCATATTGATGCGGTTGTATTGCAGCAAACAGGGCTTACATTGCGGCAGGCACAACGCTTTCTTTCATTTCCGCGAAAGAGTATCGAAAGCTCACTTTGTTGGTTGGAGCAACCCAACCATCATTTAATCCCTGCGGACAGCGAATTTTATCCTCCTCAACTTCTGGCGACGACAGATTACCCCGGCGCACTGTTTGTTGAAGGAGAACTGCACGCGTTGCATTCATTTCAGCTTGCCGTAGTGGGGAGTCGGGCGCATTCATGGTATGGCGAGCGATGGGGACGATTATTTTGCGAAACTCTGGCGACGCGTGGAGTGACAATTACGAGTGGACTGGCGCGTGGAATCGATGGTGTGGCGCATAAAGCGGCCTTACAGGTAAATGGCGTTAGCATTGCTGTATTGGGGAATGGACTTAATACCATTCATCCCCGCCGCCATGCTCCACTGGCTGCCAGTCTACTTGAGCAAGGTGGTGCTCTCGTCTCGGAATTTCCCCTCGATGTTCCACCCCTTGCTTACAATTTCCCACGAAGAAATCGCATTATCAGTGGTCTAAGTAAAGGTGTACTGGTGGTGGAAGCGGCTTTGCGCAGTGGTTCGCTGGTGACAGCACGTTGTGCGCTTGAGCAGGGGCGTGAAGTTTTTGCTTTGCCAGGTCCAATAGGGAATCCGGGAAGCGAAGGGCCTCACTGGTTAATAAAACAAGGTGCGATTCTTGTGACGGAACCGGAAGAAATTCTGGAAAACTTGCAATTTGGATTGCACTGGTTGCCAGACGCCCCTGAAAATTCATTTTATTCACCAGATCAGGAAGACGTGGCATTGCCATTTCCTGAGCTCCTGGCTAACGTAGGAGATGAGGTAACACCTGTTGACGTCGTCGCTGAACGTGCCGGCCAACCTGTGCCAGAGGTAGTTACTCAACTACTCGAACTGGAGTTAGCAGGATGGATCGCAGCTGTACCCGGCGGCTATGTCCGATTGAGGAGGGCATGCCATGTTCGACGTACTAATGTATTTGTTTGAAACCTATATTCACACAGAAGCTGAGTTGCGTGTGGATCAAGACAAACTTGAACAGGATCTTACCGACGCAGGATTTGATCGAGAAGATATCTACAATGCCCTGCTTTGGCTGGAAAAGCTTGCGGATTATCAGGAAGGACTGGCAGAACCGATGCAACTGGCCTCTGATCCACTCTCCATGCGTATTTATACCCCTGAAGAGTGTGAAAGACTGGATGCCAGCTGTCGTGGTTTTCTGCTTTTCCTTGAGCAAATTCAGGTGCTTAACCTTGAAACCCGTGAAATGGTGATAGAGCGAGTGCTCGCGCTGGATACCGCTGAGTTCGACCTGGAAGACCTGAAATGGGTAATCCTGATGGTGTTGTTCAATATTCCGGGCTGCGAAAATGCGTACCAGCAAATGGAAGAATTACTCTTTGAAGTGAATGAAGGTATGCTGCATTAATCATTTCTTTAATTCAGCATAAGTAGTTATGGCGAAATCAGCACTGTTCACGGTGCGTAATAATGAGTCCTGCCCAAAGTGCGGGGCTGAACTAGTTATTCGATCCGGGAAACACGGTCCGTTTCTTGGATGCTCACAGTATCCGGCGTGTGACTACGTCCGTCCTCTGAAATCTTCAGCGGATGGACATATTGTCAAAGTTCTGGAGGGGCAGGTTTGCCCTGCATGTGGCGCAAATCTGGTATTACGCCAGGGACGCTTTGGTATGTTTATTGGTTGCAGTAACTACCCTGAATGCGAACATACCGAACTTATCGATAAACCGGACGAAACAGCAATTACATGCCCCCAATGCCGGACGGGCCATCTGGTTCAGCGCCGCTCCCGTTATGGCAAAACATTTCACTCCTGTGATCGCTACCCGGAGTGTCAATTTGCCATTAACTTCAAACCCATAGCTGGAGAATGCCCTGAGTGCCATTATCCGCTACTCATCGAAAAGAAAACCGCGCAGGGTGTAAAACACTTTTGTGCCAGTAAACAATGTGGAAAGCCGATTTCGGCGGAATAATAACGTGAATAATAACCTGCAAGGAGACGCTATCGCAGCTGCGATAGATGTCCTCAATGAAGAACGTGTCATCGCCTATCCAACGGAAGCCGTTTTCGGTGTCGGGTGCGATCCTGATAGCGAAACAGCAGTGATGCGACTGTTGGAGTTAAAACAGCGTCCGGTTGATAAGGGGCTGATTCTAATCGCCGCAAATTACGAGCAGCTTAAACCCTATATTGATGACACCATGCTGACTGACGCGCAGCGTGAAACTATATTTTCTCGCTGGCCAGGTCCTGTCACCTTTGTTTTTCCCGCGCCTGCGACAACACCGCGCTGGTTGACGGGCCGCTTTGATTCGCTTGCTGTACGAGTCACCGACCATCCGTTGGTGGTTGCTTTGTGCCAGGCTTATGGTAAACCGCTGGTTTCTACCAGTGCCAACTTGAGTGGATTGCCACCTTGTCGAACAGTAGACGAAGTTCGCGCACAATTTGGCGCGGCGTTCCCGGTTGTGCCTGGTGAAACGGGGGGGCGTTTAAATCCTTCAGAAATCCGCGATGCCCTGACGGGTGAACTGTTTCGACAGGGGTAACATAATGGAAACCTATGCTGTTTTTGGTAATCCGATAGCCCACAGCAAATCGCCATTCATTCATCAGCAATTTGCTCAGCAACTGAATATTGAACATCCCTATGGACGCGTGTTGGCACCCATCAATGATTTCATCAACACACTGAACGCTTTCTTTAGTGCTGGTGGTAAAGGTGCGAATGTGACGGTACCTTTTAAAGAAGAGGCTTTTGCCAGAGCGGATGAGCTTACTGAACGGGCAGCGTTGGCTGGTGCTGTTAATACCCTCAAGCGGTTAGAAGATGGACGCCTGCTGGGTGACAATACCGATGGTATAGGTTTGTTAAGCGATCTGGAACGTCTGTCTTTTATCCGTCCTGGTTTACGTATTCTGCTCATTGGCGCTGGTGGAGCATCTCGCGGCGTACTACTGCCACTCCTTTCCCTGGACTGTGCGGTGACAATCACTAATCGGACGGTATCTCGCGCAGAAGAGTTGACTAAATTGTTTGCGCACACTGGCAGTATTCAGGCGTTGGGTATGGACGAACTGGAAGGTCATGAGTTTGATCTCATTATTAATGCAACATCCAGTGGCATCAGTGGTGATATTCCGGCGATCCCGTCATCGCTCATTCATCCAGGCATTTATTGCTATGACATGTTCTATCAGAAAGGAAAAACTCCTTTTCTGGCATGGTGTGAGCAGCGAGGCTCAAAGCGTAATGCTGATGGTTTAGGAATGCTGGTGGCACAGGCGGCTCATGCCTTCCTTCTTTGGCATGGCGTTCTGCCTGATGTAGAACCGGTCATCAAACTATTGCAACAGGAATTGTCAGCGTGAATCAGGCCATCCAGTTTCCGGATAGGGAAGAGTGGGACGAGAATAAAAGATGTGTATGTTTTCCCGCTCTCGTGAATGGTATGCAACTGACATGTGCGATCTCTGGCGAGAGTCTGGCGTATCGCTTTACTGGAGATACGCCAGAACAGTGGTTAGCGAGTTTTCGTCAGCATCGCTGGGACCTGGAAGAAGAAGCGGAAAACTTAATTCAGGAACAAAGTGAAGATGATCAAGGTTGGGTCTGGTTACCTTGATCCAGATATTCGTCCTTCCATTTCACGTAGTTATTTGCGGAATAGCGTAACCCAGCCTTCTCTTCATCACTTAACGGGCGGATCTGTTTGACGGGGCTACCGAGATACAGATATCCGCTCTCCAGCCGTTTATTTTGTGGGACCAGGCTACCCGCACCAATCATCACATCATCTTCTACTATTGCGCCATCAAGTAAAATTGAGCCCATCCCAACCAAAACTCGATTGCCAATGGTGCAGCCGTGGAGCATCACCTTGTGACCAACAGTGACATCTTCGCCAATGGTTAATGGGTTGCCATCTGGGTTGTACGAGGATTTATGAGTGACATGCAACATACTGCCATCCTGGATATTGGTGCGTGCTCCGATCTGTACATAATGTACATCTCCACGAATCACAACGAGCGGCCAGATCCCCACATCATCAGCCAAACGAACGTCACCAATCACGACGCTGCTATCGTCGATCATTACGCGCTGACCGATTTGTGGAAAAAGATCGCGGTATGGGCGTAAAACATCAGACATACTCACCTCAACAATAAATGATTTACTAATGACTTTGGGTGCATTATTGGCCTTGTGCAAGTCTTTTAGCATGCAAAAAAGCACCGTTTTGTGTGCGAATGCAGCAAAAAGGGTGAAAAAGCAACAAACAGAAAAAAAGATCAAAAAAGTACTTGTGCAAAAAATTGGGATCCCTATAATGCGCCTCCGTTGAGACGACAACGTGAAACACTTCACAAGATGGTCGTAACAACAAAGAGAAAAAATCCTGAAGTTCAGGGTTGACTCTGAAAGAGGAAAGCGTAATATACGCCACCTCGCGACAGTGAGCTGAAAGCCGCGTCGCAACTGCTCTTTAACAATTTATCAGACAATCTGTGTGGGCACTCGAAGATACGGATTCTTAACGTCGCAAGACGAAAAATGAATACCAAGTCTCAGGAGTGAACACGTAATTCATTACGAAGTTTAATTCTTTGAGCATCAAACTTTTAAATTGAAGAGTTTGATCATGGCTCAGATTGAACGCTGGCGGCAGGCCTAACACATGCAAGTCGAACGGTAACAGGAAGCAGCTTGCTGCTTTGCTGACGAGTGGCGGACGG
>NZ_PSRU01000024.1:0-47695 GCF_003000935.1 Escherichia sp. R1 | reverse complement strand
CTAAATACTGCTCGTAGCCTCGCTAAATTGCTCACTTGTCGCCTCCTTTACGAATCTGTTCCGCCCACTCCTCAAGAGATTTCTCCGCATATTCACCGGACAGGCCATCAATCGGGTGCGGTTCATTAGCCAACTCTTCTTTCGCTGACAAAATCATGCGTGTAACGTCGAAAACTTCACGCAAAGACTTATTGATAAATCCGTGATTGAACGCAGCAGCAAGACGGCTTGCGGTGTAGTTAATCCCCTCGTTGCGTGCCTCCGCACGTATTTCAGCCAGGAAAGCATCGGTGGCTGGAATGGGCTTTTGTGGTGATATAGCAATGCGAATTGTCTCAAGGTCTGGAGCTGTTTCCGCTGTTGGCACCTTGATATAACCCGTCTGCACCCCATTCATGATGAACCTGCGACGGTCATCACATATCGCCTTAAGCCCTGCATTCTCCGCCGCCAGCGCCGCACGACTGGCCTCCAGTTCAGCAATGCGTTTGCTTTGTGCTTCCCGTTCATTCAGCAACGCCTGCACTACTTCTGGGTTGAAAGCTGCGATATAACGAGCGTTGTTCTCTGCGTTTTTCTGTCCGTCAAAGCCGGTCCATTTGATAACGTCTTCACATCGTTTATCACCGGGTGTATGCACCGCATATGTACCAGTACCCGACGAAATAAATGCGACCCATTCGCCCTGTGTTGCCTGTTTTGCTATCTCACGTAGTGCCTGATAGTTAATTGCTGTGCTGTTAGTCATTCCAGGCCTCCAGCTCGTTCTGAATCTCCTCGTCAACCTCGTCATTGGTGGCGTCTTCGTTCAGATGGTCGCGCGCCTCTTTGAGATACTGTTCACGGCGTTCGTGGTACCAGGCTGAGAACTCCGGCGACCATCCTCGATTAGCCCCCTGAAAATCTACCATCGCATTATCCTCGGCCATACGCTCGACCATGCAATCCGCGGTGTTCAGTGCAACCTCACGGATGTACCCCCGCAGGTCGCGCTTACGCCAATACGGGCTATATTTTGAGTCGCAGCGGCCTTTAAATTCGACGGTCCAGCGACGGATGCAGCGTGCGTTAAGTGATTTGCTCATAGTTATGCTTCCTTAATACGCTTAAACTCAATTACCCATACCCACGGGTTAGATAGCCAGTTCTCTTGCCCGTAAATACCGCGCCAGATATCACCAAAGCCAACGCGATAAACAGCTTCCGGCGGTGTAATCTTGTACGTCACCGGAGATGCGCCTTCTGCTTTAGCATCTGCCTCGCTCATGTCATGTAGCCGTTCCACACGCACGTCGGTTATTTCCAACAGAATACGGCTGGCCCAACGTGGCATGTGAATTGATGGGGTCCAACCCTCAGCTGGCTTGCTACTATCTGAGTAATCAGCCTTGTAATCACACAGTTCAGAAGCCAGAGAGACACCATCTTTGATTTCCTGAATGACATCGTTATCCAGCCAAAAAGCGTTGAATGTTTCACGTACCCATATGCGATCACCAACGTTACCGAACGGGCATAAACCATGTTCCGGTGCATCCATAACGTGGGTATAGACACCATTGCGTTTCTTTGTCGGTTTACGGATAACCAGGCAGTTATCGGCCCTGACATTTTTTACAGGTCGGCGAGTCTGCGTCTTCCTTCCTTCGAGGATGGCCCTAACCATATCGTCATTAAAAACAACACCACGTTCTTTCATTTAGAAGCCACCTTGTTCAATTTCCGGCGACAAGACACGCAATCATCAGGACTCTCAAAAGTGTCTGGCTCACGGTAATCACCAAAATACATCCAACGGCCGCAAATGCTGGTTACTTCACCTTCATTAAAATAATGATGTTTATTCGCCTTCATTGGCCTGACCCATCCGGCATTTTTCTTGCTCACTTCAACTCCTCCCGACGACGTTCCTGAAGCTCTAGCATTGCGGCTCGGAAATCCTGCCACCATTCCTCATCGGCTACTGGGGTGTTCCGCTCCAGCACCTTGTCCGCATCGGCGATCAGGTTTGCCAGACTCTTGTCTGAAATCTTCGTTACCGGAGTCGTTGGTTGCTCAACCTGCCCGATAGGTTTTATCGTGCTCAAAAGGAGGCGACGGCGGGAAAGTGGTGCCCCACAACGACGGCCATCTTCCTTGCGATATGTTTCTTTCGGACCAACACACCAGGTTGTCGGCGTCTCGCGCAACTTCACTTTTTTCTCACCATCATTGGTAATGATTATTCCGGTATGGGTTTTGATGCTCATGCCACAGCCCCTCTCAACGGCTTAACTTTGGCTAATAAGGTGTTAAACAACATGGAGTTAGGATTCATGCCAAATGGCAATTCCGGTTTAGCGGAGTAGTACAGGCAACCATTTATTTTCCTGGTTGTTATCTGTCCTTCGGCAACCATGCTTCTCAGTCTGCAACGCATAGAGTTCTGCGACACACCAATGTGCTCCGCGATTACGTCCACTTTTGAACATGGGTGATCGGTCAGGAAATTAATCACATCTTGGGGGTTAATAATTTTGCGTTTCATTGTCGAGGCGTCCTTATACATTTATATAAATATATAATTCTATATACGGCGGGAGACGTCCCGCCGTAGGCTTACTGTCAGGCTTTCAATAGCGATTCTTTTAGATATCGGGCATCAGCCAGGGCGTTTGGAGTAATCTTGCGAACCCATGCATTACGGGTTGGACTCCACTTAAAGGCGCGTGATTTAAGCAGCGAACGAATGTTTGCCTCTGGTTTGCCAGGGAAATAAAACAGGATGCGGTTATCCTCTGGATCTATCTCCATAGAAAAGCCGTCGTATTCTTCGCGCTGTGCTCCTGTTACAGACTTGACCGATTCAAGCTCCTTAATACGGCTCTGTAGTCGTTTGATTTCGGCGTTATTGTTGCTCAGTGCGTATGAAGGGAATCCGATGCGCCCACAGAAATCTCCGGCCAGTAACTCTTTGGCTTCGCTTTCTGTAAACCTGAGATCGATTAATGCAGAAAGCTGCTGTATTTGGTCTTTTTTGTATTTGCGAATGGCCTTATTTGCGGCCTTCATTTTGACGTGTGACTTCATGCAGCCTTGCAGCTTACGAAGCAACTTAAATAGCGCATCAGGATCATCAGACGAAATTCCATTACGACCAACACCTGCGGCTTTGCTCTCGTAGTGTGATGCTTTACTTTCGCATTCAACAAACGCTTTTCTGAATAACGCATCAGCTTTAGACAAACGGCGGCGATGGCCTTTCGCGCTATAATGGTCAACTAAAATCGGCTGGCCTAACGGGATCACATCCAACAGGTCATGCGCTCGCTTATGCGCTACCGCACCTTCTTTTCTGGCTTTTTCTGCACGAGCAATATATCGGGCAAGACGCGCGTTCTGGCGTTCCTGATAGGTGTTTACGTAATCATCTCCGCGCTGCTGCTGTTCAAGCCATGCTTTGCGCAGATCTTCTGTTACGTCCACCAGCTCCGCAGGGATACAACCAGTTTGGGCTTCATAAGAGTAACCATCCTCATAGATACGCCCATCGTCTTCAACAAAGAAAAAGGTTTCGTGCTCATCGCTTTTGACCATACGACCATTAACATGGCGTAATAGGTAGCCAGTATCAGTGCTTAACAGGCTGTTAGGGTTGTTGATCCAGTCAGAAATAATTACTTGTTTATTCATCAGATTTCTCCGGTTTAACCAGGGCGGGTATCGCTCGGTTTCGGGTATAACCATAGGAAATTTTTTCCCACCTGTAAAGCACTTTTTATATAAATCTATAATTATATATTTATAGATTTTCGATGTTCCCGATGTCTACACACCATCAAAACAGCTCAAAATGACACTTTTACTCTCTTCGCTTTTTCAAATAGTCGACAACATACGCCCTGGCTTTTGCCAGCTTCCGGCGATACTGTCTGAGGCTAAGAGAAAGGGCGTGGGCTTTATCAATATGCGGTGCATTTATGTCGAGGCCCCGAATCTCCCACGCCCCGTATTCAATTCGGACAACCAGCGCCGCAGTCTCATCAACTACCGTGAGGGCCGTCACCGCTCCCTCTATACTGGTTTCCAGTGAGTCATTTGGTGCGCCGCCCCCTCCGGTAAACTGGCAGCGCGTAACCATCATCATTTCTAACATCGACGCGAAACCGCTACGGGCGTTGCAGCCATTGCGCACCCACAGCGCCCATAGCTCAAACAAGCTATCCAGATCGCGTCTCACTGTTCAGATCTCCCGTATCGTGACGGGATAAAGCGCCTCTACCTGCTTTTTCTTCATGATGTAGACGTCTGTTCGCACACCTTTAGTGTCGACACAATCAATCGTCCCATCGTCATAAAACACCATGAAATCAAGTTTATAAACGACACCACCTGGCAGATGAAAAGGCACCTGCATAAGAAACGTCACAACGCGGCCAGCTTTTCTCAGTAGCTTCAGTTCGCAGTAGTAATCAGCCTCTTTTTTGCTATCAAAAGCGATATCATCGACAACCGTTTTTTTATTGCCGTATTTGCTTTTCCTTGTCGCTGGTTTGCGAAAGCCGGTATATCTCATTTGGTATCCCCTGGTACTTCACCAAGACTAAGATCAAACCCAATTTCGTCTTTAACTGACTGCGGCAACAGCTCCCACGTCTGCGCACACAAAAATTCATCTGTGCCATAACGCTCAACAAAGCGAGCACAATTACTCAGGGGAGGGTGACGAACGGCAATATGCGGAGGCACACGCCCACCACCAGGCACAACACCGCGATGATGTGGTGCGCACAACCCAAAGCTATGGAAGTGGCAATTCTCATCAACGCTGCCGTAATCAGGATCGTGATGTAGCTCCGTCCACAGCTCTGGATTCTCAATTTCACGGCCATCAATAATGCAAGCTATGCAACCCACGTGAGTGAGCACCGCTTGTATATAAAGTTTCTCTTTCTTCGTTGGTGTACGTCCGTTCATCAGCGCCCCTTACCATTGATAAAGAGGTTGAACTCGTTGATTAACTGGACATACATGCTTCTGGCCGCGTAGTTCTTTGCCAGCTCTTTACGGGATGAGATCCCGCAAAACTCACGCAGAATCACAGAGGCCTCAGAACTGTTTGAAACGTTCTTCCCTGTTTTACTGGTCAGAAAGCGCCAGAATTGGGGATTCTGGCAATGCATCGCAGCACCGCGAACATAACTACTCATTGATGGCCCCCGTCATTTCTGGTGCTTTTCACCGTGCGGCTTCTTAAAAACCTGCCATCACGAACAACAGACACTTCTCGTTTACCCAACCTCATTTCACGGCGGTAACATTCAGAAAATGCCTCGTCCGGCATCATATAAATGCGACGCTTCGCCTCCGTATCCAGAAGGGAACGGCTTGGGGTTACATATAAGAACGACTCATCAATAGGGACAAAACCACGAGCAAGAATTGCTGGCAGAATACCAGGAAGAACGCAGAAAACAGCTCCACGATGCAGCAACATCTGGTACTCCATGACCTCCGTAATCCCCGTAACGACTGTTACGGTGTCACGTCTGTTACGGCTGGCAACCAGTCGCTGCACACCTCCAATTTTCTGCTCTACAGATAGACGTTTGCTATCGTTATCAATATGATCGATAACAAATCCTTTAATCGTTTGATCAAGGTAGTGCACCACCTGCGATTGAATCTGGTGATTATCACCAAAGAAGGCCAGAATCATCATTCCTCAAGCCTCCCAAGTGCTGAACGCCGGGCGTTGCTAATCTCCTTATGAATCAGCTCGATATCGCTGGAATCTTTATTCTTAAGCTCCAGTACGGTAATCGCATCACGAACCTCTGAAACGGTTACGTGTGAGTGTTTCCAGCGAGCAATGAATCGCGGACCGCGTAGATTGCAACGCTCCGCAGGCATCCCCAGCTCAGAGAAAACCGCTTTCAGCCTTGATAAGCAGTTAACAGGGAGATTCCCTTTGATCTTGTTCTGCCGAACCGATGTGCCATCGCTACGCTGGCGCTGACGTTCGGCAAAATCTGCCGCCCATTGCTGGACGTTAATCCGGCCTTCCGAATACGCCACCAGCAGCGTCAGGTTATCCGCACGAGGGAATCTCTCGAAGCGATACCAGGCACCAATCAGTGATGACGTAAAGCCAAACTTTCTGGCAACACCAATTTGGCCTCCATTTTCGTCAACCCACTCCTGAAAGGTCATTTAACGAACTCCAGTTAAAACCACGATACGTGGTATTAAAACCACATATCGTGAGTTTTTTCAATGAGCGAAACAAAAAATAACCTTCTATTTGTGGTCCACCTCTCGTCTTACCATGTGAAAACCACTAAATGTGGTAATGTATAAATAACCCACCATTCACGATTGATGAGACATGAAAAGCAACGACGAGAACATCAAGAAAGAAATAGGTCTGCGCATTCAGACTCTACGGAAACAATCCGGCATGACTGCCGGAGATCTCCAGCAAGTCACTGGAATAGGCTTAAGCACCTTGCAGAACTATGAGGCCGGATTAAGACAACCATCTATACCTGCCATCAAGAAAATCGCGCACGCCCTGAAAGCATCAGCGCCTTATATCGCGTGCTTAACAGATAACCCGTTCCCACCCCAGAATACTAACGCTCCTGTTATTCCTGGGCTTGTAGCTATAAAAAATGACATAGCATCGCACGCCGGAGAAAAGCCAGTGCTGGCGATAGAACAGGAGATTCTACGAAGCAAGAACATCAACCCATCGTCTCTGTCAGTTCTCCAGAGCAACGATGAGTTAATGTCACCAACAATATCCCCAGGCTCCCAAGTCCTGATTAATACAGACGATACAGAGATTCATGAGGGGATCTATGCCCTTGAAGACAGAAATGGCCTGGTTGTTTTGAGGCACTGTAGAGTCATACCGGGTGACAATGCTGTTATGCTGTCAACCGAAAGGGATGCTGAAATGAACACTAAGCATCTGAATAACGAGGAATTTAAGCGTTATAAAGTTCTTGGCCGCGTAGTTAGTGTTGTCAACTGGTTATGATACACAGCACGGCGAAAGCCGTGCATTTCTACGCTCAAAAAAACCACATTTTGTGGTTTTGACAACATGTAAAAGTATAAAAGAGGCTACGCATGGAATTACATACAGCCAATAAAAACGAAACTCTGATCACTGCTGGAATCGAAATCCAAGCGTTGAACATAGCGATTGAGTGTATGTTATGCCAAATCATTGATAATGAGAAAGATATCGACTGGATAGAATCTATCCTTCATCTGGCATCAGAACAAAAAGTCTGCCTCAAAACGGCCTTACAATACGATGTGCCAGCGGTATCGAAGCTGTGCCAGCCATTGATGGCATATAACAGGGCTATTATTTCTGTATGCCTCATGATTCTTGATGAAACCCCCCCTCTTAGCGACCGCTCAGAAGCTGCTCTAACCCTCTCACGTAAACAGCGACAGCTAGCAAATCAACTGATATCAACGATAGCTGACCTCTGACTGCAAGCGGGCTAACGCCCGCTTATATGATTATAGATTTATATAATTATATAAAAAGCTTTTCATCAGCCAAAAAGTTGGTTATGCTTACCTCGTTCTATAAATATAGATTTATAGAATTATATAACCAAACACATGGAGTCTCGACAAATGACTATCTCTGTAGGTATTTTCAACGGAAAAGGCGGCGTAACCAAATCAACAATTGCCCGTGCTTTAGCAGTTGCTTATGCAAAGGCTGGCTGGAATGTATGCCTGATCGATATGGATGTGCTTAACGGAACGGTAACGCGTTGGGTACAACGCAGAATGGCCAACAATATCGAACCAGCAATCGCGGCGCAGCCGTGCGGCACACCATCACAAGTCCAGAAAATCATCGAATCAGAAGTATACGACCTGGTTATCGTCGATGGCGGTGCCTACGCATCTGAATCAGTACCGAAGCTATCTGAATTTCTGGATATGGTTATTTTGCCAACCCGATTCTCTACCGATGACCTGGAAACCACCGTTAACACTGCTCACGGCATCGTTAAAAAGGGTGTACCAATCAAGAAAATTTGCATGGTGTTTTCCGGCGCGGCTGAAAACGAAGCTGACTATATTGAAGCCCAAGAGTACCTGGCTAATACGCCATACTTTGTTGTCGATAAGTACATTCCCCACAAGCCAGCTCTGAGCAAAGCTCAGGATAAGGGCTTAAGCCTCATTGAGTGCTCATACGTTGCGCCACGCAAAAAGGCAGACGACGTTATTCAGGGGATTATCAACCAGCTTGAGGCTCTGACTACTGCCGCATAATATATAATTATAGTTTTATAGATTTATATAAGAGGGGATACACATGGCCGCACCATCAAAACCACCAAAGAAGAACAGCAAAGGCGTACCGCCATCGATCGAACAACCGCAGGTTTTCGACCCGACTGAAACGCCAACCAGAACCAAATCAGGTGGGGCACAAATGGCGTTTAACGTCGACCCTGAATTTAAACGCGAGTACAAAACGTTCGCCAGCTCAATGGATATGTCATTGAAAGAAGTGCTGACAAAGTCTTTTGAGTTACTCAAGGCTCAATACAACCAGAAGTAAGAGAAGGTGACGGCCTCCAGCGCCAACTGTTGGCCGTCGCGACACAACAAGGGGAATTTGTTATGTCCGAGCAACAATATACACGGTTACTGAAAACTCGTCTAACCGACCTCAAACGGCTGCAAGCTGGCTGCTTATTTGCCCTGCTATCCACCAGGCCAGAATGGGTACGTGAAGCAGTTCTGAAAGGCTTAATGCGCTCCAGCGTTTAAATTCAGCCATAAAAAAAGGCCCCCGAAGGGGCCTAATCGCTACTTGCTGCTAATGTTTATCGTCACATTCAGAGCGTTATCAGTAATCTTCCAACCCTCCCCATGTGGCGTAAACAAAGCCCCAGTAACAACGATAAAAATACACATACAGTATTTTTTCATTGTATGGCCCTTACAGGCCGTTTCACGGCATCCCCACCGACGAAAACAACGCGAGAGCAAGCACGGCTGCTTGTGCTTGCATGTACGGCAACGGAGAATCCTCCCCTAAAGTCGGTGCCCGGGTGCGAATCGGCGGGAAGGTCCACAGGTATTTTACGATTATTTTAAGATTAGTAATAGGAAAGAAATTAAACGAAAAAACTCGTTTATTTTCACAAAATCAGTAACCTACCCACAATCTGTGAGTTTGCAGGCACAACAAGAACCACAATTTTTTGAAGCATAATAGTGGACTATTATTACCTTTTGGGTAAAATTAACTTGCTGCTTGTGCTTGCGTGGTTGTTTATACAACAACGTAATGCTGAAAGGACCGCGAATCCGATCAGCACGAAAGAACCGTCCTCAATAGGGCGGTTTTTTTGTTTCTGCCTACCAATAAACCCACGCTATGTGGTTGTCTCTGTTAAAATCCCGCCGTATTGACATGAATGCGCCATTGGTGGACACTTTCCGAGCCGTAGCAAAATCTACGGTCGGGATTGGAACCCCGTGGACACAATGGCGCATACCGCGTTAGCGGTTTTTTTATGCGTAAAGCACTGCTACACCCAAATTATGGTGGGGCGTGCGGGGGAGTCGTAAGACTCGCCGGTTCGTCATTGTGTCCGGTAGTTCCAACCCTGCACGTCTCACCACCCAATGATTGGAACCTGACGGTGGTGAGTATCCTTAACCTTTAAGGGAATCATCACAATGACAAACCTACCCCATGACTATTACGTCAACCTCGTAAAGATCCTTCTCAAGAAAGCCTCATACGCCGATAAATTCCGCCTGGCTGAAATCATCGAGCGCGAAGCTATGCGCATCGCCAGCAACGATAACGCTGTTTCTGACGCAAAAATCTCCCTCGTAACCAAAGTAGTTATGGGAGGTGCAAAATGAAAACGCTTCCGACCGTTAACACCCTACAGCCTATCCTGCATAACCAGATCCCCGTTATCACTAGTGAACTTCTGGCGCAGTTATACGGAACAAAAATCAAAAACATTTCTGATAACTTTCTGAACAACACGACGCGATTCGTAGCCGGAAAGCATTACTTTAAAATTGAAAAAAACGAATTACGCGAGTTCAAGAACAGACCCGAAACAATCGGGTTAGTTGGTAAAAATGCCCGCTCCCTAATTCTCTGGACCGAACGCGGGGCTGCACGTCACGCTAAAATGCTCGAAACCGATCAGGCGTGGGATGTATTCGAACGGCTGGAAGACTGCTACTTCAACCAGAACGCGCAAACGGCCGCGACCGTAACCGTCTCGCCAAACAATGCTCGTGAGGTTGTCGATACGCTCAACGCCAAACCGATGTTTTACATTAAGGTGTGCAATAACGAGCCACTCACAACCTCAGCCGATGTTGCCCAAGCATTCAGCACCACAAACAATTCCATCGTTATGGCCATCGATGCGTTACGCATTCCTCGCACAGCTGCGGCGCGTCATTTCTTTAAAGAGCAACGACCGTTGGAAGGAAGCGACCGCGAAATAACAATCTATCGCATGACAAAAGACGGATTTACCTTGCTCATGGAGAGTATCGACGGTCCAGGCGTGAAAGATATCAAGCTGGCCTACATTGAAGCCTTTAACGCTATCAGCAGCGTGTTAAAAACACAGTACGAGCGTGATCTGGCTAAACGACTGTACCAGGAAAAAACGATTATCCGCGCGGCAACAGAGCATAATCGGCTATTAACGGAACCGAACTACAGGAAGGAACTAATAAAGGAGTTTGACAAGGCAACAGGGAAAACCAAAGCGGCGCTAAATCTGCCAGCAATGACTCAGGAAAATGTGATATCAGCCTTACTTCTTGATCTGCTCAGAAACGCCAGAGCACTTATCAGCTTTGACGAAAATCTGAACCCTCAGCTCAAACTACTACCACCGACAGGCAAAGTAGTCGACCAAGCTGATCACAACAGCATACTCAGCGTACTGGATGCAAACCTGCCAGCCAGGACACTACAGGAACTGATAAAAATATCTGCGGATAAACTGGCCGCAGGTGCAAAACCATAAAACAAAGCGCCCGATTTGGGCGCTTCTTCAATTCTTAATATTTCGGTGTAATCAGTAGCGATACATGCCCTGATTTGTCACGAGAAACGTAATACTCGCCTCTCTTAGTCTTGAACTCAGCTTTCTGCATATCAGATTTAACAATCTGCTCTAACTGCGCAATCACGGTGTCTCTTTCACTTGACGCATCCAAGACTTCAACTGCTACGGCCATAGAAAGCAAGGAATCAGAGTTAGGCTTGGATACTCGCCATAATAACTCAGAAATCTTTCCATCCTTATCAACTCTAGCCCGACCGTTAACAGATGAGTTGATGGCAAATTCAACGGTGTTGTTACCTTGTTTAACAGACTTAATTCTTATAGTGGAGGTGGCTTTTCCTGATGTAGCGATGCCTTCAAGGTCATCATTATATAACTGCTTAAACTTATCTACGGTCACACCATCAAAAGCAGCTCCGGTGGTAGCCGTAGTGCTGGAGTCTTCTGGGATCAAGGTCACAGCCGCAAGAGTATTAACAACTACAAAAGTAGCAATCCCGAGAAAGCCACTCACTAAAACAGCTTTGAACCTACTACCAGAAGACGAGGCACATTGTTTCCGATATGCGCCACGAACTACGAAGAAACACAAAATCAGGCTAATAATAAACGCCACCAGCATCCCCATAGAAATCTCCTTTTAGATATAAGGGTAAAGCAATATCGTATTAGATCTTCCTTTAGACACAACCCCCCCTCCCCCCATACAGGGTGCCCTTTACCGGAGTTCCGGCCCCTTCTCAAAAGCATCAAAAAAAGCTCGAGATCGAGTACCGGAACTCATGCCACCAGATAGCTCCACATCGTTTCCAATGCTTCGCCGCCGTGTGCGCCCTGTGGCCCACAATCATGCCATTGGTCGTCTGATATACCTTCTTCTGCTCATAGAGCACAGGCGAGTTGTCGCACTCCTGCCTTTCTCAGACTCGACTTAGTTTAGATCGCTGTTCCTGGCTTGCGTCAGCACACTTTCCCCTTGTACGCATACCCGCGCGCCACTTCGCCCAAAAACACCGAACCCAACGAAGTGGCAAAGACAACGACGCGAGCGTGAGTCTGAAATGGGCACCAGTAAAAAAGGGGTTGCAGGCGCAAAAAGATTTGATTATCTTTAGACGCAAGAAAGCCGCCCCAATCAAGAGGTGTCTTTTTAAATCCAGCCTACCAAGCAAGATTTAAATTTCAGACTGAAAACCGCCCGGCAAGGCGGTTTTTGTCTTTCTGGCGCTTACATTACACCACCATAAAACGATCCGTAAAGGATCATTTGATCCCTTGTTCCAATTATGACGACACTTTAACCTTTTCCCATACAAGGGTTTGCAGCCTTAACAGAATCGCATCTTTATCAAGGTGTGAAAGATCTTTAACCATATCGTCAAACGACAGAACGCGAATGGCCATCTCCATGCCCCTCGGCGGCTCCCCCTTCTCATATCGCTTATATGTAGCCAACGATATCCCAAATTCTTCGGCGGCTCGCTCCTGCGTCCAGTTCATCCCTCGACGCCATAATTTCAATTCATAACCCGTCATAGCATCCTCCGCGCACAATATTAACACTCGCAAAGTGTCAAAATGACACTTTGCGCACATCGTGTTTACTTAACGAGGAATAAAAATGGTTTATTGTTCGGCGGTGTAATCGGGGCTGGCTCGCTTTTGCTCATGCGATCAGTGTACCAGGCCAGCTCCTTGTCAAAGTAAGCCTGATTAAAATAGGCAATGAATGTAGTTTCAAATCCATAACGACCGCTAATACGCAGCATCTGGTTGCCGTTCTCTGTTTCCAGATATACCTGGGCACGTTCCTGATTCTCCTTCAGCCAGGTTAAAGCCTCATCGCACGAGGACACACGATACTCATCATCGTAGCCGTCATCGATGCGGCTTGAAGAAGAACGGCAAATCACGCCAACAGAACCAGCCAGGATAGTTTGAATTTTAAGGAAAGCGTTTTTACGGATTTTAATCATGCTCATCGGGTTATCTCCGGTTTAACCAGGGCGGGTATCGCTCGGTTTCGGGTATAACCATAGGAAATTTTTTCCCACCTGTAAAGCGCTTTTTATATAAATCTATAATTATATAATTCTATGAACACAAAAAAGCCCCTTTGCAACAGGGGCTTATCATTCGTTCTGGTCAGATGTTAAACGCTATTCGTTTTCCTGTGGGAAGCTCAACATCCAGGCTTAATTTGCCTCCCATAGCTTCAACGTAACGCTTTAATGTCGCCAGCTTTAAATCATTTCCGCGCTGCTCCAGCTTTGTTACTGCTGGCTGGCTTATACCCATCGCCTCAGCAACCTGTTTTTGTGATAACTGGAGTTCTTCACGCATCATCTGCAAGCCGACCTCAAGAATCATCTCATCTGCCATTTCTTTAATTCGCGCCTGGCTTTCAGGTGAACGGCTGGCAATCACCTCATCTAATGTTCTCATTACTTGCTCTCCAGTGTGTTCAGATGTGCTGCAAACTCATCCTCAGCTATACGCACCAGTTTTTTATAAAACCGCTTATCGTTACTTTTGTCTCCTGCACAAAGAACGATAGCCCGGCGAATCGGATCGAACGCATAAAAGGCTCTTATCGGACGGCCAGAAAACTGAACGCGAAGCTCTTTCATATTTTTGTACCGAGAACCTTTTACGGTATCGGCATATGGCCTGGGTAACTCAGGTCCGTAAACCTGTAGATTTTTCAAATCAGCCAAAACCTTTTCCTGAAGAGCGTCTTCTTGCTCATTTAGCCAGTCGTCAAATCGCTGGCTAAAAAGTACCGTCCACATGATCGATCCTATAACCTGTAGTTTATATCGCTAACTATATAACCCGTAGGTTATAATTTCAAGAAAAACGGGGCTATTTAACATAATGGACGTTATCGGCACCACCGGATCACCGTTCATTGTCGGATCTAAAAAATCCGCTCAAAAGATCATGTTTTCCTGGGCGTTTTCCACCGTTTTTTATGTTGCTTATTTGTTAATGAAATCTCGTTTTCAGTTTCGCCTCATTTTCGACGCGAAAGCCCTATTTTTGTGACTTTACTCCTGGCATATGGACTTCCCAGCGGCGAATCCCCATAGCTGCGCAAAAATCAGCCACATAATTCAATCCCGCCCATTCGCGGATACCACCACGGGCTTTTTCAATGAAAACGGCAATCCCTTTTTTATTGAGAGCAAAAAGCCGCCAGCTTTTTGTCACTTCGTCCTGGGTAGCCACAACACAAGTGAAAGCTCCCATGCGATACAGGTCCAAGAACTCTTTGCGTGTTTTGCGTACAAGTTCCATAACAAACCTCATATTTGCATGTTTCAAACATCTGTTTTGTTATCAATGAAGATTAACCCTAACCCAGCGAAGTAACACAGCAGCGCCCAGGCTGCATACGGAATGCTGGATCTGGATGTGGACTCCTTTAACATCTGCCAGTTGCGAACATTGCGACTATCTTTTAAGCCTAGTTTTTTGGCCAACTGCGAGCCACTCATTCCGGTCAGGCCAATGACTGCCCGAACTTCTCCACATGTAGGAGATTCCCATTCATCCGCTTTTTTTAAACAAGCCGGATTCAACATTTTTAAAACAGTATCTTTATCCATAACCATCTCCATTTATTATATCTACGATGGTAGGAAATCTTTTCCTATGTGGCAATAAAAATTTACTACATTGCGTATAAGACAAGTTTTCTATGTCTAATAGGAAATGATGTTTCTTACGTTTTATCGCGTTCTGATGGCTACAGTATGCGTATTTATCGACGTTTATTGATAAGGCTTGCCCCTTCTTCCTGCAAAGCCCGGCCGTAGGCCTTATTTCGGGCTTATATAAATTGATTTTGTATAGTTCGAAACGCGCCGTTTCGAAAAGGATGATCAGGCTGCTCCATGCCTCCGGCAAGTGCCGGAGGAGGTATATTTGAGCGTAGCGACTCGAACCGGCGCGAGCTTTAGCTCGCTGCAAGGGCGAACATATTCACAGGCAAAGCCTGCGTAAGTTAAATAAAGAAAGTTTTAATAAAAGAAAGTGATTTTGCATTTATTTGTTTAGTGCATCTATTATAAAAAACCATTTGCACATACATATCAAAACTGTGGATAATTTTATTAGCCGATGCCTGTAAAGGCGATATTTTTGCTGTGTTCAGGTTTAGAGAAAATTAATTTAGATTGTTTTTTGAACAGATATTTTATTGCGACGTCGATAATCCTCCGGTAAAACCGGATTCATCATTCAGGTGGGTTAATGTTGGAGTGATTTCCAGGTCTTTCTTAACCTGTTATAACGCTGCTCAACGAGGGATCGTAAATATGCAAGGTCAGCTCCAGGATACATGCCATCAGCAAATTCCTGGCTAACCTCTCTAGTGATTTGATGACGAAGTTCGGCCTCTCCCTTTTCCCGAACAAGACGCGCAGCTCTCTCCGCTGCTTTCTGTTTTGCCTTTATCTCTCTGGCCGTCTTCCTCTGACGCCATACATTCTCCATCTGCTCCTGAATAACAATACGCTTATAATCAGCCTCCGTTATCGCTTTTTTAAGCCGTTCGCTATTCTTCGCATTGAAGTAATTAAGTTTCTGGCTAACCGCACGTCTCCATGCTTGTTCAGTAATACCAACGGTTTCCAGCAGTTGATCACGAATCTCTATTTTCGCTGGCCAATACTGTTTATTCACCCGATCCCAGCGACGTTCATAATCAATAAACCCTAACGCTTTCAGTTGCGACAACGCCCTTGTACAGCGCGTTATAGACTTGTTCCCAGCTTCGGATACGGTAGACAGGCCGCAAAAATCAGCCAACGCCTCAGCACTAGCCAGAACCCGCTTAGAAATGATGTTTACATGGTGCAAAATCGCAGCGATCACAGCATTAATCGCCCGACGACGATGCTCGTTTATCCGGCGCTTCCGCTCTGACGGTTGATTAACGTAGAACGCAACCTCACACGTAAGATCACGCCCATTAATGCGCTGTAAAGCATCAGATAACACCAGCGGCAGCTTGTGCGTATGGTGCTTTGGAGGCTGGAACTCCGGCGACAAATTACAAACGTAAGCTGAACGTAGAGACGGCATTGGTCTATCCATATGTTCGCTCTTGCGTCCACGGAAAACCAACGTATAATGGGAGTTGTCGAGGCGCCCATGGTTAGTTGTTGGTTTTCCGTGGATGTCGCAAGAAGCCCGCAGATTTATCTGCGGGCTTTTTGTTTCCATATCTGGTCACTTTCCAACCAGACACCCACAATCATAACCACGTTACGTGGTTTTAAGAGAACTCTACCACAACACTTTCGGTCATGCACGAAGTCTCTCACTGATCGAACGATAATCCACCAGTAAAAGGATCTAAATTGGATCTCGTTTTGCGAGCATCATACTACTGGCCTAACTCCAGTCAATGATTCCCAGCCAGAAACCTGCGGTAAACTCATCGTTCAGCAATATGCTGTCCGGCTTCAAAGATAAGGTGACATCATCCCTTAACAGCGCGGCCAGTTCAGTTAAAGGGCTGTTCTGATTTAATGCTGGCCACTCATACCTGGTAATAAGTGGTCAGTCTTAACACTCACCATTTGATTGCACCCGTGTTGACGATTTGTTACTGGATATCAGACACGCTGGATAGCCAGTAGAAACATACCATTAAAATTATTACAATAATTGGTCACATGATTATCTTATGCTGAATAATAAAGATATGAATATTAATGAACTTAAAGACTGTATTCACTATGAAGTAATCGGTAGCGAGCGTCCTTTCTCCTGGCGAAAGGCAATTGTTCGCGCAATAAAACATAGAAGGGTTCGTTATTTATTTTGGTGGCGCATAGCCAAATACCTTTTTGATAAAGGCGGATACTGTCGGAAGATTGCGGGAAAAATAGAACGTTTCATTCTTGATAAATATAATGTAACAGTCCCTTTAACTGTAAATATAGGGAAAGGCTTTGATATTTCTTATCTCAACAGTGTTGTTATCGGTCACAAAGTAACAATCGGTGAAAATTGTTCAATTAAGCCCGGAGTAACTATTGGACTTCGCGGGGAATTTAATGATATGGATATTGTTATAGGGCATAATGTGACCATTGGTTGTAATGCCACCATTCTTGGTGGCAAAGTGCGTATAGGAAACAATGTCACAATAGGTGCTCATGCATTGGTATTGCATGATATTCCTGATGATTCAACATTCATCACTAAATTTCAGTCTGAAGTTATCTGCTCGTCCTCCCGAACATAACCCTGATTCATCAGCTCTGGCCATACGATATCCGGAGCTGTACTGGTGTCAATTCTACTCACTAATACTCTGTATTTTCTCCAGGAATCCAGTTGTGAATTTTCCTCGTTTGTTGCTATTTCAAGATTAACTGCATCCTGCAGAATTGCGATGTTATCTGTTGCTTCCTGGATCAACCTTGCCTTTTTCTCTTCCGCTTCCCGTATCCGAAACAGTTTTTCTGCTTCCTCATCATTCACCCAGGATACGCCGTCCCACTTCTGATACTCCCCTGCTGGCGACAACCAGGTGACATTCTCTGGTAGCGGTCCGAGTTCAGAAATAAACAATGCGTCCCCCGACGCCACGTCATAGACCGTTTTACCACGATGGTCTTCAACAATATTCCACGATTCATTTTCACTGTTAAAAACTGCCACAAAGCCAGCAGGAATTTCCGGTGGGGCGATATCTGTAGAATTAGCTGGCAGCCCTGTATGAGGTGGAATATATGCGTCACCTTCACCAATAAACTCATTAGTTCCGGCCAGCAGGTTATAAATTTTTACGGTACGTGATTGTTCACTCATTCTGAATGCCATTATGCAAGCCTCACAATATAATTAAATGCGATGTTTTTAACGGTGTTTTCCGCGTTACCAGCAGCGTTAACGGTGATGGTGTGTCCATGTGAACCAATCTTAACAGAGTGCGTATGAGCGCCAATACCAACAGTGTGTGCATGTGCCCCAGCACTTGTAGCGGTACCTGATACTGAGTGGGTATGTGCGCCAGAAGAAGGCACAGTTCCATTCCCCACCACCGTGCCACTTGATGAACCATCCAGCCAGTCGAAATTCATACCGCCACTGTTTGGTCTCCTTAATGGAACGGTATGAGTATGTGCGCCAGCACTATTTGCAGTACCAGATACATTGTGGGTATGTGCACCTGTGTTATTCGTTGATTTAGTACCGTAATCAAACGACGATGTGGTTTTCGTACCCAAATCCGTACTGGATGCGCTGGCACTGTGGGTGTGCGATTTAATGCCATCCTGTTCCTGAGACAATACGGCCCGACCACTGGCGGGTTTGCCCTTGATTGTCCAGCCGCGCATATCTGGAATAACACCAGAAGGATAGGCAATAGCCAGTTTCGGATATGCTGCCTTATCAAACGTCTGCCCCTGCATGATTGCATAACCTGCAGGTGGCGTATCTGATGGCCACGGCAGCGGAACACCTGGCGGAAACGCTTCAATATTTGCCGAGCCGTCAAATTTTACGCCGTTAATTGTCCTTGCCGTTTTCAGCTTTGTTGCTGTAGCAGCATTGCCGGATAGTTCGCCTGAAAGACCACCGCTGAATGTCTGTTTCGCCATCCATGTCTGAGCTTCGTCGATAATTGGCACACGTCTTGTCGTGATCGTGCGGCTTCCCGGATTTCCTGAAATGCGAACCATAAAAAAGCGGTAGTTGGCTTTACTTACAGTGCTGCGCCATACATGCATTGAGCGTCCCGAACCAGAATCATCACTCGGACCGACTGAGATGTTTATCAGGTTGCCATCAATGACGCCCCAGTCCATACCGTTGGGAATATTGGTCATGTTATCAAGCCGAACGGTTATCAGACTGCCCGGCACAAAATCGTAGGTCTGCCAGTCCAGGCTGGTGAGCTTTGCCACAGCACCGCCGATACCCAGATTCAGGGGAAGTGAATACGAGGTGTAGACTTCCCGCCATTCGCTCCATGAGCTGGCGGTAAAGACGCGCTCAAAGGTGCGGCCTTTAAGGGTTGTACCTGTTCCGGCAGTTGTATAACGCTGCCATACATTAACACCATCAAACCGCCTCAACACTTCCAGAATGCCGAGTACAGTCACGCCGTTTCCGTCCAGTACTGGACCGTTGGTCGCTTTACCTGTAACGCTGTAAATACCTGGTGAGGTTACATCATTCAAATCACCTTCGTAATAACGACTCTCTGACTGATGACCGACTCTTAACCACGGTTCCCACTGCGGATTTGATGCATCCCAGCTTGCCGCAAGACAGCGGACATACATATTTCCACGGCGAGTGGTATAACGTTGCGTTCTTCCATAATTTCCGCCTTCGAGGATCTCAAGCATCCCCTGAGCAAAGCCGCCTTCCTCTGGATAATTGCGTTCATATGAAGCTATAGCTGAGCTACTGTTACGCCATAAACCAAGATGCTCGGCGGCTCCAAGCGTATTCAGGTCTATAGTCGTACTCAAAGGGCGGGTAGCAGATTGAGTGTGACGCCATACGCCCCACGGACCATCAGTGCCATTCCACTTATTGGCGAGTTTACGCATGTATACATTGCCGTCTCTCGTGGTAAAGCGTTGCGTACCTGCAAAATGGCCGGCAGCAAAAACCTCAAGCACACCGACAGCATTATCTTCCGGGAAATTTTTCTCCAGTGTTGCGTTGGTGGATGTTGCTTTAGACCAGATACCTGAATAAGCCTTAACAGGACCAAACGTATTCAGATCAGCATCAAGCGGCATTTCGCCATTGTTTTTCATAAACGTCAGGCTGGTAACGCCAACATTGTCCAGAAAAGCTGATTTATCCTGGATATCTGCACCGTTCTGATTTTTCGCCAGACGTGAATTTGCGTTGTCATTTGCTGCCTTGACCGCTTTTGGCGTTGCCGCCTGCGTTTCAGACGTACTGTTAGTGGCACTACTGAGCTGAACTATCCCTTTTTGTGCCGTGGTGGCATTCTGGGCGGTATATTTTCCGTCAGCCAGGTCATATGCAGCCTTAACAGCCTTAGGCGTCGCTGCGAGCTTTTCAGACGTGCTATTGGTGGCATTACTGAGTTGAACAATGCCTTTTGATGTTAAAGTTGCATCAGGATGATTACGTGATTGCTCATGTTTTACAATAGCTTGCTTAAGCCGCTTTGCTGAAACAGCCAGGGAATCATCTGTACCTGCATCAATTTCTTGTTCATTAGCAAATCTTGCTACTCCAACAACAGTTTCGGTTGCGGGAGGGTTAATAAACTCAACATCACCAAATGTAATGTTTTTAGTATCAAGATTTTTAATTGCTATATCACTTGATATTAAAGCAATTGTAGAAGATGCTTTATTTATTATTACTTGTTCTTGCGAGTATACAGCAAACAATGTTCCTTTATTTGTATACAAACCTATTGTATGGACAACATACTCATCTTTACTATCATCCTTCGCAGTTACATGAATGGTATCAGGAGAAACGACTTTGCCTCCTATTGTGGTAAGTCGCTTTATTTCATCTGTTATTTTTGTTTGTGTGGTTGATGTGGCATAATATCTACTACCTAAACCAACAGAAACGATCTCAACTTTATTTGTTCCAGTCTTGTTGGCATTAACCAGCGCCTTACGCCCGGCGTCAGTCATCGTAAATAATAATTTACTCACGCTTAATTCCTTGGATTAACAAATCGCAAATTAGCACTCACCAATTAATCGTACATAAGACACAGGCTGGAAAGCACCGACAATACCAACACCACCTGAAACATTGGTTGCTTGCGAAAATGTAAATAGTGTTCTTGCCGACTTTGCACTCTTGATACTTCTTAACGTATCCTCCAACATCTCTTTCGAAGGAACAGCACCATCAAAAGAGTTAATCGAAGCAACAATTGAGGCTGTATATGGTTCGCCAGGTGGTGATGTTTCAAACCATTCTGTTATGTTTACCTCTCCACCCAAGCTATTTACTACATCTTCAACCGCTGCCCTTGTACCCTTTATTCGCTTTGTTCGTATTATTGATTTAAAAACAGAACGCTTTAACAATACAGGCCAACTATCCCTCCATGTATCAGCATTCCATTGCCAAGCTAAATGATCGAGAACAACTGAGTCCAGGTTATCAACAACGCTATATATTTCTGTCTTATATATTAAATTGTTAATTGCTTGTAGTTCATCATCAATAGCTTTCGACATAGCTATCACGTTGGGATCGCTAGCTAAGTTAGGAGGTAAAACATCCAACAAGCTAACATTAAAGATATCAGCCATCCTCTAACCCCGCATACTGGCAATTTATATTTCTCTCTCTGGCGACCTGTGTCTCTCCAATCACAGTAAAAACAGGACTTGATATTTCTAATCTTTTAGCCCCAGCATTTTTTAAACGTTGAATAATTTCATCTGGATTTATATCTCTTCCCATAACCGAACGTTGCCATTGTTTATACTCATCAATAGCTTTCTCAACCTCACTTTGAATTAAAGTTGTTCTGTTTTTGTCCGATGAGTTAATCCAGTATTTAATTATTATATCGTATTCAATGCTCTCTGGTTTCTTAACAAGAACTTTATCTGTGAATGGTCGAATATTAGTTGCAGAGAGAACGCTATTTATCTGCTCTAATAGTTCATTAGAAGGTATATCTCCGTTCTCTAACAAAGAACGGATTTCTACAATTCCGGGCGATGGTGTATATACATTCACATCTTTTATATTCTGATTGGCTGTTCTTGTCCAATATTTATAAGAATCCTCCGGCCCTGCTGTAGACAGTTTTTCCGGCGACAGTTTTATTCTTTCAGCATAATTATCATCTGACTCCGTATCAGCACCAGAATTAGATGTTGTTACATTCCTTACGCTGGAAACATACGGCAACGGAGTCACCAACTCATTTATTTGCCCTGGTAAAAAGCCATTCCCAGATAAACCAGGTATAACAGCATATCCTGAGACTGTACCAACTGTTTTCCCAGCAGGTATTTCCAACAAAATATCTGTTTGGAAAATAACACCATTTCCAGTTGAAACTTGAGTGCCAGCAGGTATTGTATATATCCCCGATAATTTTGTTGACAGATTAAACTCAAATGTAGTCAAGGCAGATTGAGCTTCCAGCCTAGGCGTATCCGTCAGATAGCCTATATGGTCGAGATATTCACCTTCACCATATGTAAGAAGGTTTTGTTTTGCAGAAAAATCGATAGCTTTTCTTTGCTGTATAATAATCTCACACAATGATAAGATGAATAATCTACGTGGATCAGCAGGTGCTAATGTTTCACCTGTTATACTCTCAAAAGCCCTGATTGAACGAGTTGTTATATCAGTCGGGTTAGAATCTGCGAAAGTAATATCTGGCAAACCACCACGCGGCAACGTCATTCTCTAACTCCTATCACAAGTTTTGGCCTAATAAAACCATCAGAAACGTCCGTTCTTTCAAAAGTAACAGAATGGATAATCGCTCTAGGCTCAAACTCACTAATTTTTTGAATTATTTCTCGTGTTGCTGTAGCAATAAAAATTGGACTAGGGCTATCAACAAGACTTGAATTAATTCCTAATTTTCTGGCATATGGTACAGTGCCAATTTGAGTATTAATAATAGTAGAGACATTTTGCAAAACTTCTTCTACAACTGTTTTGGGCGACCAATCAATCGAGTAAGAAGGTGATGATATGGTAAACGTATTATTCATAATAATTTACCTAACGCACTTCTAGTTTTTGACTCTATATTGCCAGCAATATCAACTAATGCTTCTTTCAGAGAGGTCTGTCCGACTTCCTGTAATTTAATGCCGACGATAATCACTCGTGGATTCCCAGTTGGACCGAAATAAGTCCATGATTCCTCTATATCTGTAATTATAAAATTACCAAAATACTGAATACCAATTACAACAGGATTTACTTCCTGAATTGATTGCATTGTCCTAAGTAATGAAAGCGCAGCCAATGGAACAATGCCAAGTGTTGTATCCAACCGCATATTAAAACTAACTTCATCCAGATCTGGACCTATATCCTCCAGAACAGGTTTAAGCCCAATAACATCATGGCGCGCTACACGACGCTTTGACGTCCTTTTAAAATTGTTGAACGTATTCACCACTATTGATGAGGCAACAAAAGGCATTGTACCAAGCATACCCACAATCATGCCTGAGCCTCCGTTGTCGGAGCGTATTCCCCCTGAGCTGTGTGATGGTGGCCTTTAGATTTAATCCCATCAACATCTATATCACCACCAACAACCTTAACATTCCCAGAAATTGTAGCTGCAACACCTCCAGCAGAAGATCCTTTCATTCCACCTTTGAAGGTTAGTAATCCTTCAACTGTAGCATTTCCGGTAATGATGGTTTCTGGAGCATCAATAGTTACGGTTCCTGTAGCCTTAATGGTTACATCTCCGACAGCATCAACAAGGAGTAAATTAGATTCTCTGTCTATCTCAATACGAGTTCCGTTATTAAATCTAATGACGCGTTTATTAACAGTATTAGATGGCGGCTTCTGTGTTTCATCATAAAAACTACCAAGAATAAAACCTTGTTGCGGCCCCGCGGGATGAAAGATACACAAAACTTGCTCACCAATATCTGGCATCCAGTAATCAGCATTCTTATCTGTATTTTTCACAATAACTGATAACTTTGCCGAAGTGACGTTATCCTGATCATCGAAAGTAACTCTTGCTGTAACATCACCATCATCAATATCAGAAACAACGCCAACTCTTATAGTCTGACGTAATAATGTTTCTAAATCATTCATAATTAATACCCATTAATTACTCTTCGGACATCAATCGAGGTGGTATAACCACTAGTCCCAATTGAATGCACAGCTTTCGATATAAGATATTTTCCAGAAAATGAACCGAATCCCTCCAGATTTATAGTTACACCAGCTACCAATCTGGTGTCTCCAACCAATACTAAAGATCCGGTATTTTGATATCTATTTTTAAGCCGCAAAGCAGCCTTTGCCTTACGTTTTGCTTCATCTAAATTAGCTACCAGTTTTCTTATCTTAAGATTCGACCCTTCTTCTACGGATGGATCTACCCAAGTATACGAAAGCGACTTTCTTTTTTTAGGTACGCGATATTTGCACGTGCAACTTTTATACAAATCTGTAGATTGTGTGCTAAAGCTATATCTGATTATCTCATCAATACCTAACGTAAGCGTAGCGATAGGATCTTTTTGCTCAAACATCTCTTGAGCAAATATTATTAATTGGCTATCAGTGACCTTTAACGACAACCCTTCATCCTGGCAAAGTCGATGGAGAAATTTTAAATCGCTTTCCTCCATTTGATCTTCACGCGCATAATATGGATTACTATCACCATCAATAAGAAACAACAGTTCAAGGTTAGCTAATTTAGCTATAGAAGTTGCTATATCTTTAAGAGTTGTTTTTTCCCATGCATTACTTTTTAAATCACGTCTAATGCCTGATGAAACAGGAACAGAAACAGCAGTTACCTCAACCACAGAAGGTGGTCCAGAGCAAGTTATGCCATCTACCTGGAATTTCCCGCACTCAAGGACGATTTGATTTATAGGCTTAAAGCTCAAATCAATAAAATCACCCTTTTTAGGTGTCCAGTCTCCAGACCATTTCCCATCATCATTTTTTAATATAATAGAAATATCATCGACCTGACCATCTTCATTATCTGTATAAGACATTGACAAAACATCAGGTGACATATGAGCGGTAATATTTACATTCTGATATATAACATCAAAAAGCGTTTTACGTAACACTATTGCGTCTCCACGGAGGAAAATTGTTTACTGATATTGGCATAACCGGAGCATCAGGAACTTTAAGAATAATTCCCGCAGAAAAAAGCACCGTAAAGCGGTGCTCAGTATTAGCATCAATAAGAAGATAAGACAGGTACTCATTACCATACAACTTTAAAGCGATACTATCCCATGAGTCCCCTTGAACCGTTCTATAATCATCCAAAACTTAATCTCCGTTGTTGGAACATATGAGCACTCAATTTCTTCTCAAAATCAGAATATCCCGCATCTAATGCTCTTTTAGCTGCCGCCTCAGTTTCCTTTGGTGAACCAGCCGGAAGATTGATTACAGGTGAATAGGTTATTCCACCAGTCACAGCGTTAACGTTCTGGCGAGGTCCAGAAGTCCCGGCGGCAGATATCCCGTGAGGTGATAAATTTGATTGCCCGAACTTGCTTGCTATTGCATTCTGTAAGCTGTTATTCCTGCTAACACCTGATGCCAGAGTAGTCATTATTGCACCACCTGACTTTGTTAGCTGTGAGAATGGACCTTTTTTCGCGTCAGAGAACGGTAAATACTCACGTACAGAAGAAAAAACGCCTTTCACTTCATTAATTAAAGCATTTGCTTTTGATTTTATCCCAGTGATTAACGTCTCAATTATTTTTGCGCCTGACTCACTCCAGTTTATTCCAGATAAATAAGTCGTTACAGATTGGAATGCTCTTATAAAGAGTCCAACTGGTGAAAAACGCATAAAAACAGATACCAGTGTATCTATGATTTTCTTTCCTGTTTCGCTCCAGTTAATGCCAGAAAGGTAATTTGTTGTAATTTTAAATGCTTTAATTAAGAACGGAAGCGGAGACATCCATTTAAAAGCACTAATTAATGTACTGTAAATTCTTACACCTGCCGAACTCCAGTTTATGTTGGAAAGATAATCCCATGCTTTACCAAACATAGATATAATCCATCCATTGAGGTCAAAGTTTAAGATAAAGTTTTTTATAGCCTCAAATGATTTAACTGTATATTCCTTAACAGAAGGCCAAACTCTGACAGCATAATCTCTGATCTTATCCCAATTCTGATAGAGCAATATTCCTGCGGCAACCAGCGCAGATATAGCCATCTGAATCCACCCGAAGGGTGTTAGCTTTGTCGCTACAGATAAAGCCAGCATAGCTACCCTACACGCTATAACCACACTTTTCATGGTTAGAAACGCACCTGCCGCCATCACTATCTGAGACACAAAATTGGGGTTGTTAGCTACAAATTCACTAATTTTTGTAATCAGCGGAACCAAAACACTAAGCGCGGCATTCAAAGCAGGTTGCAAGGCCTGACCAAAACTTAATGATGCATTGCTAGCCTGAATACGTAATTGTTTCAATCGCTCCGCATTATCTTTCGTTATGTTGGCAAAATCGCGGTCAATAACAGCACTTCCAGCTCCAAGAGATGTTGCTTTGATTCTCTGGTATTCCTTCCAGTTTTGAATCATCGGACGAACAAAGTTCTGAACCTGCATATCGCCAAATAGTTCACCAAGTAACTTCTGATCTCCGTTCTTAGTCATTTTCATGACAGAATGCATTGCAGCTTCGAATGGATTCTTCCCTTTTTTCTGCGCTGTTGTAACAATTTTATATAAATCTACACCGAAATTTTTCTTTGCTTTTTTTAGTGTTTCAGGGGAAAGTATTTTTGCCAAAAAGTTGTTCATATTATTAGCAGCCTCATCCGAAGTTGCAGCCCCCTTGCGAGCTATCTGCAAAGCTGCACCCATCGTCGCGGCTGCTTCTTTACCTCCCATTTTTAATGCCTGGAACTGAGCACCAAGCACAGGAAGATTTTTGGCCATATCTTTAAATTCAAAGTTCCCCTCTTTCCCTGCCTGAACCAGAATCCCCATTGCAGACTTCATTTGAGATGGATCAATCTTCAATGAGTCACTTAATGTAAATGATGCTTTCGAGACATCGAGGATATCAGAGCCAGTAGCTGTAGCTGTTCGCCCAATAGTTAGTAGATTCGCCTGAGCCTCTTTATAATCCTGCCCAGCAGCGACGAGAAAACCCTGAGCGGCCTGAATATCAGATGCAAACTGGTTGGTAGCCGTTCCGGTAACAAGCATCGCCTGCCCCATCGCCTGAACTTCTTCCGGCTTCATATCTGCCGTAAGACCAATCATTTTGTTTTCACGATTGAAATTTGCTGCATTGTTAGCAGCAGCAAATGCACCAGCCGCTACAGCACCAGTTTGTAATCCTGACCTTACAAGTTGACTCTTTGCCTCACCAAGATGCTCTCGCTTCAATTCACGCTGCCTTTCCAACGCGCGGTTTAACTCCTCCTGAGCACGTTTTACTGCAAGAACATTTTTCCGTGCTTCAGCCAACGCATTTTTATAGCTGTTAATTTTATCAATACGTTGTTTTTCTAATGCCCGGTTAAGTTCCTCCTGCTGTTTTTTCACTTGCTGAACATTTGCTCTGGCTAAAGCCAAAGCCGTTCTGTAGCGGTTAACCTGCTCAACGCTACGGGCCTGAGCCTCACGATTACGATCAATGCTGGCTTTAAGCTCTTTCTCTCTTGAGGCCAAAGCTCTGGCAGATGTATCAGCTCCCTGATAGGCAGACTTTAAAGCGGCCAGTTCTTCACGCTGAGAACGTAGTGATGCTCGTAAATTCGATGAATGTGTTTTTGCCTTCTCAAAGTCACGAAGCATCGCTCTGGTTGGATTGGCCGTGTTTTTTATTTGCTTCTGTAACTCTTCAACGCGAGCGGCAGCTTTATGATATTCGAGGGCAGTCTGTCCAACCTTTACTTTTACAGATTGTAGCTTTTGAATTTCCCCATGTTCTTTCGTTAATCCAGCAAGCTCGGCATTTAATTTAGCAACAGCCTGATTAGCTGTAGTAAAACTTTTGGGGAGAGAGGCGGCAACTTTGCCGCCAATTTCAAAAGCCAGCTTAAAGTTCTTATTGCTGGCCATTAGTATTAATCCTCATTAAACACGTCAATCCATGCGACGATTCGCCTCAACCGAAGCGAAAGCCAGTAGGATATAGGTGTTGATTGAGATGATTGAGATAGAGAACTCGCGGCCCTCATTATTTGCTTATCAATAGGTTTTTGCTCATCAAAACCTACGAGAGCAAAAAATTCTGTACCTTTTGACAAACTTTAACAAAGTCTTTCGCTGGTAATCCATTCAGATACTCTATTGGACGACCAATACAGCGAGCAGCCAAGGCTGCATGGACTTTATTATCAAGTGATGTTTGAACTGAAACATGCCCTTGAGATTGCAGTAAGTCCGATACCTCTAAAATATCACTGCCTTTTAGGTTGTCTAAATCAAGGTTGAGTTCAGTCACTGGCTCAAAGTCTTCAAAACGATATTCTTTACTTAATTTAACGGTTTCCATTTTTTCACCTTATAAACCTAAATCATCACGAACAGTTTTTAATATATCTTCGCCATCAAAGATACAAATAAAGTTCAACTTATCAATTTCTAAGACTTCTTTCCCATCAATAAATAATTTGATATAGAGAACTTCGAATTCATTTTCTGAATCAGTGGCCTTTGCTACCTGTAGCGAACCTAAATCCAGTTTTTTAGGGTTTAGCTTCATTGAAGCCCGAATAGGAACCGTTTTATATTTTCCTGTTCCTGCATCATAAACCTGCTGGCTACCGCGAAAATCTACCTGATGCGATGAGGATAGAAATAATTTTGTACCAGCAGAGGTCAGAGTTCGCCATTTAAGAGAGACAGTCATTGGTTTGAAATGCCCCAGCGTTCCGCTCTCAAGCTCTCCAGCGATACCTGCACCACTAACAGTTTCTGTCATCATCTCAATTGATGGCAGCTTTGCGTCAGCAACACCGATAATACGGTTTCCTTCACCGTATACTGTAAAGTTAATAAGTCTCTCAGGAATTTGATTGCTCAAAGCAACCTCCTATTATTTATTCAGAAAACAAGTTCAGCAGATAATCAGGATTATATTCCATGACGAACTCTATATCTCTGGCAGGTGAGAATGGTGTCATTTTCACATGGAATTTAACAATCCCGTCCATCAATGACGTAATCGTGTTTTCAGACTGATCAAAGGTAACAACACCACCTGCAATATCCTGATTACCAGTGAGGCCGTTAAGCCAAATATTCGCACTAGTAACAATCGATTCAATTAATCGACGGTTTGCAGGATTGTCTATTTTTGACCAATGCGAAAGAATTAACGTATTACCCACCCAGTTAAACATACGTCGGCAAACACGAAATGCGTCTTTGGGGTCTGTAGATGTTGGATAAATAGCATTACGGTTTCCCCATGATTTCCAACCATCAAAATTAAGGCTTGTTACAATCCCCTGTCCATTTAAGTAGTTTGCCTGGCTAATGTTAAGCCATACCTCACTGCCATCTTTACGTACAGCACCGTCCATCTGTAGTTTTATATTTGACGGAGAACGTGATGGAATATCACCATACTGACTATCCAGCAAGCATGTTGCTGCCGCTAAATGGGTTGAGTGATGGTAAATATTGTCACCAAGTTTCACCATCGGCCAGCACACTGTCTGGTTAGCTGCCATATGATTATTGTTCTGCTTCCATTCAGGAACAGCAGAATAATCACTGATAGTAGATTTATCAGTCGGCGCATCGGTGATAGCTTCTGCTTTGAACAATTCACTAATCAGCGCAGCTTTAGCCGCCATTAGCTGGCCAACTTCACTATCAGAACTAAATCCAGGCGCAATCACTTGTCCTGGAACTAGTTTGAAGCGGGGATAAACATCCGACAGTAACTCAAGCCCCGTATTCGCTTTAGTGTTGGAATCCACGCCACCAATAATATCGTTTTTAGTTACAGCCCCGGGATCAAGATACGTATAACTAACCTTAAGAGTGGCGTCTTTTTCAGTAACTTTTCCTCCGCTAATAGCGGTAATGACCGTATAGCCATTATCATCCAGCGCCAGTACATAATCTGTATCAACCGTTAACCCTGGAGAATCACCATCTGCTTTTTTCACAACAACAGATTTATATAAGACACCATCGTTAGAGAGCGTACCTTTCCCGCCAGAAAGTTTTACTACCTCATCAGTTACGTCTTTCTTATGCTTTGCTGGATCAAGCACATTGATAAATACAACTGGCGCAACACCATATATTCCAAATGCGACTTTAATTACTTCGCTTAAAGTATATTTCTCGAAGTTTGTGCTATATCCTATTTTAGATACGGCCTCTGCGTATGTATAAGCAATGATAGGTTTATTTACCGCTGAGGCTGGATCTTCTAACTGATTAACAGGAGCTGTACCAAATGCGACAATCAACCCAGCACTAACTTGTACTGGAGGAGTTATAGATGTAGCCAGCTCAGATATATAAATACCGTGGCGATATCCCATTATTTAATCTCCATGATAGAAGAAGAAACTCTAGAGTACATTACATACTCGACACTGGTTTTATCAGAAAGTCTTTTTTCTGCATCTGAAAAATCACTGGTTGCCACAAACAAACACTTTGCACCAGGAATATGTGATATTAATTTTTCACACTCTGGAGATAAGCCATTCTTAAATAGTTTATGCTTCAAAATTGAGAGTTGAGGGATTGTTGGCCCTATATATACAAATGTTTGAGCAACATCTTCCTTCTTTTCTATATCTTCTTTACTACTTTTCTTATTAGCCATTTAGATAAACTCCTGAGACTGAATATTCTGAGGCTTTAATACTAGCCACGTTCCAGTTGCTTCCGTTATCCAATATGGATATGGTTGATCATCAAACATTCGCCATCTGATATCACCCTGAAAGAGAAATTTCTCTTCAAGTAAAGGCTTCTCCTGAAAATGAAACATCATCCTTTCAAGAAGAGCCATTACCCATTCATATCCAGTATGGTCCTCACAAAAACCACCTAGAAGAAACTTAACCTTAACTTCATCCGTTTCAGGCTGCATTCCTCCTTCCGTGGGCCTGATAATCACATGAGGAAATTCTGGCGGTTTATCTGGAGATGGTTGTGATTTAGGAGGCAAGTACCCTTTAAATATTGTTGGAACAAACAATTTAATATCGCTGTCTGTTTCATCATAAGGAGGCCCCTGCACTAATAAATCATGGAAAACCTCATGTTCCAACCGATTTTTTATTGCATCTATCAAAAGATTAATCAAATCGGCATTCCTCTGTTAGTATTAACAGTGAGAGTTATTTCCAATACACCAACATTATCTGATACTTCATCAACAATATAATTTTTACCGTTGATTTTCATTGACTGGTCTTTGACAGGGAGAACAGGAAAATCTTTTCTTGAAACAAATAATATTATTTGCCCCTGATTTATTCCCTCTGCAAACTCAGCATATGAGCGTTTATTCCGCTCATGAATAAGGTCTGTATCAATAACGGCAAGGATATCCTTGCCGTCTATGTTATATGTATCGGCAAACTCTTTTTCATTGAGGAATATTGCAGAAATATCTTGCGCTATAACCTCTTTGAAGGAGTTCATTACTTCTTATTACCTTTTTTTTGCGTTGATTTTTTCGCATTACTGGTATCAGAAGTAGCTACAGATTCAGATGAATCATCAGCAACCATTTCCTCATTGCCGCCATCATCCTCAAACTCAACCTCGAATACACAGCTACCCGCCTCCGTTCGCGTAATCAACCCCGCGTCCACAGCATCATTAACAGCAGATGCGTATCCATGCTCAAAAGCTAACTTAGCAGCATCATAGCCCCCAGCCGATGCCAAATCACCATCCTCTTCGGTGGCAATAGCATGTCCTGACGCAATCAGTTCGGCAATTCTGGAGTTATCCATTAGCCCATTAAGCAAACGGCCCGCTTTTAGCGAGCCGTGGCTTATCGTATCAATGTTTTTAATCAGTCTGGCCATTTAAACCACCTTAGCCACCAGATAGGCATCAGCCACACCAGGATTAGGCAGTGGAGATGACTTCATGGCAACATAACGGCCAGCCGGCTTACGAGTTACCCAGGTGTCTGGAACTCGTGGTGACTCAACAATCGTTAGAGTCTTTTCGGCGTCATCTACAAGCTCTACAGCACCATACAGCATCGTTCCTCGACCAGGAGAGCCAAAGAGGATCTTATCTTCCGGTACTAATGGTTCAGGTTTTCCTGTTTTATCATTGCGAATAAGTTCGTCGTAACCATAAAAATCGACACCTTCAAGATTGCCATAATGAGTTACGCCTTCTTCTAACTCTTTAGGCTCAATATACCCAAGCTCTTTTCGGCGATTATCAAGATATTTAGTTACTGCTTCATTTTTAACGAAGGCATCAACAACTTTTGCGCCCATTACGGCAACACGAGGTGTAAAACCTGAAGTTAGTGATACCCGACGTTTCCAGTTGCGAACATTGACTAACGGATCTGATTTTGCTGCACTCCATAAATCATCACCTGTCAGTTCAAGATATGGTTTATCTCCTTCCTCTTCAGGCCAAAAATAAACTGTGTCATCCACTCCTTCACCAACAATATCAACCTGCCCCGTAAACAAGACTTGTGCACACATCCATTCTTCACGGCGGTTAACCATTTCATCAAGCTCAAGCAAATCTTTACCTAATTGCTCGGCGGCTCGTTCTGCTGGCGATTTTGCGTTGTAAATATTCTCACCCGGAAGCCTGTTTAAAAGCAGCTCGGCTGTTGTTACCAAATCAGGTGCAACAAGTGGTGGCTCCAGAGTTCTCGTTACAAAGCCGCGTCGCTCAACGGTTTTTGAGCCAAAACCTTTACCAACAAACGGAGCCATAGTACGGCCACCGCGAACAAAATCCAGATCAACTTTCTTTGTATTAAAGGTCTGAACACCAGGAAAAAAGGTACGAAGAAGAAAACGACGAGCCTTGAAATTCTGAATAACAGGCTCAAGCATCGTACGTCGTTCAAAAACATCAATATTCGGCATAAAAATACGACCTCTTTATATTATGCAGATGGATTTTGTTGTGCGGTATTAAGGAATATTCCAACCTTCCGGCAAGCCAGATATACATCGGCAACTTTTGCTGATTCAGGAAGGATAACCGCATGTGCATTGAACATTCCGGTCAGCCATGCTGTTCCGACTTGCGCTGAATCAGTCGCATCAATATTGTGTTGAGCGATACAATACGGTTCTTTTGCCTCCCCTTCACCAGAGAGATTTATTGGCGCCACAGTGACAACATTTGTTGTCTGATCAATACTGACAAAAGCAAGTAACTCACCCCGTTTTACTTTACCGCTGGCAAGTTTAATACTTGTTGGAATTGCTGGCATACCACCAGAAATAATCAGATTATCTGGTTCAAATGAAAAAGACTCTCGCATAAACTCACCTTAATTTTTATCGCGGTTTTTAAATACTGACCCAATAACATTTTTTACTGCTTCAGCCTGTTTGTTGCCGTTGTTTTCTGGTTGATTAACATCAACTGAATCATTCACCTCACTTGCGTCTTCTTGCCGTTGATTAAGAAAGTTTTTGTTACGCGCTCGCTCTGCATTCATAATTTCCAAAGCAAGTTCAGCCGCAGAAACTCCTGTTTTGAATTTTGCATTCTTAACCAGGTCGTCATGACCAGGAATCACGCTATTCTCGATTGTTTCAATGCGCTCGCGTTCTGATTTAACGCCCTCGTCTTTACCAGCATTAAAAACCTGATTGTATAATTCTGGATATTTATTTTTTAATTCATCAAGAGTCACAATATCGTCCTCATTTTGTTCATTTGATTCAGTAGATAACTCATTTTTATTTTGCGGCAACTTTGCGAGTGAATCAGGTAATTTTGAAAACCTTGATGCTTCAAAAGTTATTCCATTAAGCGAAAGCATCCCTTCCTTTATAGAAGCGGATAAGCGTATTGGTTTTTCAACTTCGTCAGCAAATCCAAGCTCTACAGCCTCTTCTGCATTTAGCCATGTTTCCTGATCCATTAGTTCAATTAATTTATCCTCAGAAAGCCCTGTTTTCTCCTTATATGCAGATAAAATACTATTGCGTATCTTATCCATCATCTCAGCAATATCACGCAATTCATCCGCATCGCCAGCAGCAAATGTCCACGGATTATGGATCATCATCATAGCATTAGATGGGATAATAGTTTTATCACCCGCCATTGCAATAATAGTTGCAGCCGATGCAGCAATCCCGTCGATATAAACCGTAATATTCGCCTTATGACGCTTTAATGATGAAAGAATAGCTTGAGCAGTAAAAACAGAACCACCATAACTATTAATTTTTACGTTGATAGTATTTGATGAAATATCCTTTAATTTATTAACTATGTCAGAAGAAGAAACCTCATCAAATTCACCAATATACCCGTAAATTAAAAGTTCAGCCGGAGAGTCATCTTCACCCGTGCTATTTTTTATTTCCCACCAATTAGGCATCATCAGTCTCCATATTTTGTTCATTTACCTCAGAAACAGGAGGTGTAATAAGCCCCAACTCACGGCGAGCATTCTCTTCTCTGCCACAGATTTGTGCGGTTTCTTCCCAGTTAAGACCTGACATTTCAGCCGCTTCTTTTTCACGGGTAGAGAATGTTTCCTCAACACGCAGTTTTGCAGCTTTGACTTCTTTAAGGGGATCTAATTGGCCTTGTGATGGGCCATACCATTGAGCGCCACTCCATGCAGCGCGATATTCAGGCCCATAAAAAAAACCAGGGGCAATAACACGACCTTTAGCAACGGCTTCGGCCAACCATTCCTCATAGATCGGTTGGCAAAATGACTGAACCATCCAGTCACGTCGCATACGGAACATTTTCCAGGCTTCAAGTAATGCGGCCCTGCTTGCGCTATAACTTGCTGTAAAATGCTTTACCAAGAGTTCGTAAGGGAGTTCTAAAGCAGCCCCAATTTGACGGCATATGGCGACAACAAAACCATCAAATGCCGTATTTGGTCGCCCGGGATTTGCTGTATCTATCGACTCACCTTCACCCAAACTTACTATGGAGCCATTCCCCATTTCTTGGGTGTTATCATCATGGTTATCGATCTGCTCGTACTGAGGGATACCCGATTCACCGACTGGCCCATCAGGAGCGTCTGTTTTAATAAAGACAGTAAACATCCCTGACACAACCGCAGCAACCAATTCAGCATCGGTGTATCGTCCTAACTGCTTCAATGCTTCAATTACAGGAGCAAGGACAGGAACGCCACGGCGTTGCCCAGGCCTTTCAAAATCCTGCATGACATGCAGAATATTTCTTCTTCCTGTTTTACTCCCATATGCGGGAATACGTTCCCACTTGCGGGTTACAAAACCAGAAGTCCCGGCTGGGTGATGTTTTGCAACCCAGTACGCCACAGGCTCGCTAAATTCACCAACCTCTACGCCACCGTAAAGATTTGGTATAAAACGATCCTCTGGATTGCAAACACGATCACCTTCAATTAAATAGACGCACAAATCATATATAACACCCTTACGCTTAATAACTGGTAGCGCAGCAAATATATCGCCAGATGTTAACGCAGATATTTGGACCAATGATTGCAATTGTCCAAAAGTACACATTCTTGATGCATCACAATTTGGAGAATCAGCCCATAATCTAAACTCACGCTCAACATGCTTTTCCCATGCTCGCGCTTCTTCCTGCGTCATCCCCAAGAAATCGGCATCAATGTTCGCATTTAGTTTTAAACCGGAACCAACAACGTTTGTCCTGATAGTTTTTATTGCGCCAACAGATAGCGGGTTTCCCATGAAGAGATCACGAGAACGCTCACGCAATTTATCTATATTTTTAACAATATCATCATCAGGAGAACCAGCTTTACTAAACCAACCCCTTAATGATTTTTTATGAGTGCTTGCACCATGACGTGAATATCCAAGGTTATTAATACCTTCAAGTGCTTCTAACCGTTTTCTTGCCAAAGCTCGATTTAATGCCCTCTGAGGTGAAAACGGCGCAATAACTCGATCAAGAATATTCATAAATCTCTTATCACCACTCGTTTAATTCGTGGGCCTCGGCGTACACCTGCTGATAATCTTTCTACTTCATTACGCCAGTAATCCATCTCTTTTCTGACTTCTGATAAATCCGCACGAGTTAACTGCCGCGTACCAAATTTATATGACTGACCGCCAATAGCAATAGCGCGATATGCTTCCCGCCAGACAGATAACATCTCTCTGGCTTCAGTCAGAGAAAATGCTTCATTGTTCATTTATATTTCCTCTATATGGTTACGCCTTTACTTATAACTCTACGGCGTCTTCTACGTATACCTGACGAGTTCTGCACATACACATTACCTCGCATTTCCTGTTCGGCAAGCCAGTTAAAATTAGGGTTCAGAATTTCCATCGCGGCAGTTGCATAGTTACGGCAATCAAGAGGCTCGTTACGCTCGTAGACTTTCACCCACTTTTCTTTTGTCTGCCCATTTTTATATTCAAATATTTTTTTCTCTGATAATAATCCTTTAAAGTATTCGGTATCATATCCTCTGTCAGAATCTAATGGGAAATGCATATAACCAGGACCAGGATCATGTAGTTTAATTCTTGCCATGATGGTCCCTTTACCATCATCAACCCCCAAATTAAACAACATAGCACCCACACGGTTATTATTACTTGGCTTTCCTATAAATGGTAAACCTACCCCACCACGCCCCCTGATAGAGTATATTCGCCTTGATTCTCTCGGCTTAGTAAAGCGATATACCTCTGTCGTAAAATGCCCACCAGAGTCAATACAAACGGAAGAAATCTGTAATTTTCGACCGTCACGGAATGACCAGCTACGGAGTAAGTATTCATCAAGTTGTTTCCAGACAACATCTTGTGCGGGATCACCTGGGAATATTTTATATTCTATCCCCCATGACTCCTTACCTTTTCCCCAACCGACCAATTCACAAACTAAATACGTGTCCTGTACGTCAACACCAGCACTTAACAATAAAACATCATCTGGTAAAAACTCTTCAAACCTTATTCTGCGTTGCAACAAGTATTCAGGATCGATATCGTCTTTAGCATCCTCTTTCCATGGCTCACCCAGCTTAAGGTTAATAAACTCCATTAATCCATTTTTATCGCGGTTTCTGGTTGCTTCCGTAAATTCTTCAACCAGCTCTGACAATGCAACCCACGGGGAGTAAAGACTGTTAATATGAAAACCAACAATACCTTTAACTCCAGTATGTTCAGCTATCCATACCCCCTTCGCCAACCAATCAACGTCTGGTTTACCAGATCCGCGCATAATCCCGCCGCACTCACAGCACTCATATCTGGCCGTTTCCGGTAACGCCTCACCTGAATCGCTCTTATCCCATCTGACTTGCGACCATTTCATCACCTGCATGGTGCCACAACATGGGCAAGGAACATGGTAGTAACGCTGATCGGAGAGCTTAAACCACTTGTGGATTTTGCTTGTTTCCTCCAAAACAGGAGTAGAAACAAAAACTTTCTTACGATTATGAAAGTTGGTAGTACGCTGAATACCTAGTTTTAGTGGGTCGCCCTCCTGCGTCACACCGTAACGATCAATCTCATCAGCTAACAGTATTCGAATTGGCCTGGATGCAAGACCTGCTGGGGAATTAGCACCAACAAGTGCTATATATCCACCAGCGTAATGCTTCATACGTATAGTCGTGCTGGACTTTTTGGCTGCACCGCGCCCCTCTTTCCCTTCATGCAGCTTGTGTTTCAAACCAGGGGAATATTTGAACGTCGGATCAATACGCTCTTTTGAAAAAGCCTCAGCCGCCTCTACCGTTGGATAAATCATCAACTGAGGAGATGGCTCCTGATCTGCAAAGTAACCCATAACATTTAGCTGTAATTCGGATTTACCAATTTGCGAGCTACATTGCATCACTACTGTTTCTGTATCAGCGTCACCAATAACATCCATTGGTTCACGCAAATATGGCACTCGGCTTGTACGCCACGGCCCTGGCTCTGGAGACGTTCCCGGCGCTACATGACGATACTTATCAGCCCATTCGGAAACAGTTAGCCGTGATTTAGGGCGAAGCGCACGGAAAAAAGCGGTGCTCCATACTGTTTCGCCCATGAGGTTTATTCTTCCTGCTTAATAAATCGGGATTCCTGGAGCGCCTGAAGCGCAAAATTAATCTCGTCTTCAATAATGCGCTCGATCTCCCTGGCTGTTTTGCCTTCACAACGGGGAGCTGCTCTTGGAGCAATACTAAATAAGCGGCTACGCAATTCATTAGCTGCCAGAAATGCATCATCCCTGACCGCATCTTTAGCGATGAGAGAGCCTTCCTTTTCTTCAAATTCAAGGCGTTTCAGCTTTGCCTGATAAATTTTTTCTGCGGTCTTAGCCTTGTTGAATTGCACCGCAACACCGGAAGTACCACCAGCTAATCCGGCATCATCAGCGGGTAACTCTGGTTGTTCCGAAGATATCCCATGCCCTCTTTTTCCATTTTCAGCAGATACCTCACGACCAACCTGTCGGCTCGCTTCATAAGCCGCACTGGCTTTATCAAAATCCAGCTTGCCGCTTTTCAGCACTGGAATGCGACCGGAACGACAGAGCTTCGTAACCATTGCCGGAGAAATACCTTTCCGGCGGGCAAACTCTGACTTACTGACGATGGCCATTACTTGCAACCATTAGCAAGATACTGAACAAATCCCTCATGCGTTTCATGCGCGTCGTGGTACTGACGATAAACATCCAGCAACAATGCAATTTCCATATCCGTCGCGGGAATACGTTCTTTATCAATAGCCAGGTACTTAATTTGAACAACAGGGGAAGAATTATCGTCTTCTTCCTGCGGCTGTTCATCGCTTAACATTTCGTCAAGCTCTGCATCATTAAACCCAAGCAGATCAATATCAAAATCATCATCCATTAACTCTTTGACTTCTTCGGCCAGAAGCTGCATATCCCAGCCAGCATTTAAGGCCAGCTTGTTATCTGCAATCCTGTAAGCCTTCTTCTGTTTTTCAGAAAGGTTACTCAACCGAATCGCCGGAACTTTATCCATTTCCAGAATTTCGGCTGCTGCAAGCCGCCCATGCCCCGCAATCAGTTCATTCTTTTCATCGATCAGCACAGGATTAGTGAAACCGAACTCACGGATACTGTTCACCAACTGTTCAACTTGCTCATCTGAATGAGTCCGTGAATTTTTGGCATATCTGAGCAACTTACCGACTGGTAAATATTCGATTTTTAGAGCCATTTTTTAACCGCCATAACACAACAGGTTAAAGAAAACTGTTTAACTTATTGATACTAAAAGAGAAAAATGACGATCTTTTTACTCATAAAAAATCACACAAACCAGCATAATTATCTGATTTTATTAAGTTTTTATAAGTAAAAAGGATCTTGCGATGGTGTTTTGGTTAAAAGATTGGATGTATTTGCATGATTTATAACGATTTTTATCAGAACAACATCACATTGGTTAAAGATCTGCGCGTATCTTGATGATCTAAAAGAAAATTTTCCACTTTCTTCTTACCAGCACAAATACAGAAAAAATCACGTTTTCCCGATATTTTTCAATGAGATGAGTAAATTTCTTTTACCGCAACTTTTAACCTAACTTTTTTCACGTTTAGCTAGCCGAATATCGGGGTTCGAATGACCCGCATCCAACGCTTTTGGCCAGAAGGACCCAATTCTGCCGGACGATGAAACGATGCTCGTGCTCCCCCACAGACAGCCAGCGAGCGACGCTACAGAACACAGTGAATACACCCTGCATAACAACACCATCAACCACACGATGATTAACGAGAGAACGTCTTAGAAAGGATGTCATCAATAGCCTTTGTGACTTCATCAGCAAACGCATCCTCACCAGCACGCAGCGCCACGCCATGCCAATCAAGACGCTGCGAATAGTTAGGTTGCTGGATGAACGTAAGGATCAACGTAGGACGCCGCCCAACGCGCTGCCAGACGCCTGGTTGAAGCGGGTTACTTGTACCAGGTCGAACAACAAAAAACTCCGTAGGCTTGCCCTGACGGCGATTTTGATGCGCATCTCGCTGAACTCTTAGGCCAGATAAGACCTGCTGTAATTGCCCCCGCGAAATATTCCCGTATTTGTCCAGCTTTGCGCCGGGACCAGGAGCAAGCTGCCAGCCGTTAGGCAAATATCCACCAGCCCTTAGCGCCCCTTCTGAGCGTTTGTACTGTCGTTGGCCGCCTTCGATTTGCGGAGTCAACGTTACAGGGGCTGGCGTTCCACCCCATTCACGAGCATACACAATGGCTGTAGGATCACTCTTCTTTGCGGCCAAAACGTAAGTAGAGTTCTGAATCCACGGCGTGGGCCTGTCAAATACCCGATTAATTTCATTCTTAATCGCAGCCTGAGAAGCCTTTGCCGTTCTGGTTGCCGCAAGCGCCATTGCGAACGGCAATTCGCGTTCTTCAAGGCGCTGGAGTTGTCGTTGAATATCCTGAGAAGAAAAATCCATCTTTATCTCAATTCTGTCAGCCACCAGCGCCTCCTACACACTACTTAATCAACGGCCGGAAAGCCGCCAGCACATCATCAGATCGTCCGATTGTTGAACCACCAGGCAACGGCAACTCAAACTCAAAACGAACAGCTTTCTCCAGACTCGCCCAACTAAGGGAATCATCGTTAATGACGTGCAAATACCAGCTCTTACAGTTGAATATTGACCGCTTAATCCTGAAACCATGTACACGACACAACTGCTTCACTTCCTCATCAGAGTGAAACTTCTGGTAAAACCAGTGCCCCTTCCGGTACAACGCGGTAAAACCGTCATGATCAATAAAATAAAGCCGGCTTTTGGAACTCGCCGCTTGTGTTTGCTTCAGGACTGTTTCCAGTTCTCCACGGCTACGGCCAGAAAAGAATATTGACCCACCAGCTTTACACAGGCCTTTCAGAACCGTCAGAACGGACCATTCAGCCTCGACACTATCGACCGAGTTCAAAACGCTATCGCAAATCACGTAGTCGTAACGCCCTCGCGTTTTTAAGTCGTCCACCAGCGTATCAATCATCCGGTTTGTTGCGGCCCTATCCAGAGTGTTTCCAGCGCCCTTACGGCGGAAAAGCTCGAGATCATGCAGGTTATATCCCTTTGCCCTGAGCATTCGCGCGTAGTCTCCCTGCCCCGAACCAAAATCAATTCCTCTTGGCGTCTTGGCAATGATCGGGAGGATCAACGACTCATACAGATTTGATTTCAGGCTGCCACCATTACGCAACCGCATAAGCTGCGCATACGTCTGGATGTATGTTGTTTTCTCCAGATGAGAATACTCAAATACACCATAAGTTTTATTCAGATAACTTTGGTATTTTTCCTTCTCAACATCAGGGATCACAAACACCGTTAGCGGTGTGCGCGTCATTTTCGCTGCTAATGCATACTGAGCACAGTGAATAACCTCACCAGACTGAGTAGCAACACAACCACCCCACGGACCATACTTGATAACCAGTTCCGCTATGTTCTTTCGAACATATGCCATTTTCGCGCGCATATTGCCTGAGATCTGGCTTGCCGATACCTGAACAAAACCATGCTTATCTTCCAGACCGGACACCCTGCAACGCTCATCTCCGCTATCAAAATCCGTTCCGTTATGCAGTTGGTTAAACCGTACTTCGTCGTATACCGTCGTTTCACAGGGCAACACATACACCGCAGCACGCGTTATTCCCAACTTACGTAGCGCCTTCGTCCTTTGGTGTCCCGCCACCAGCAAATCGCCGCGCACTATCAATGGCTTCACAAGCCCCAGCTCCCTGACGCTTTCCGCCAGCCTCGCAAGATCATCCTCACCGATAAAACGCGGGTTATATTCCGCGCCGCGTAGGTGCGTTATGTCGTAATTGAGGTGAAGCATCAGCACACCTCCCCAGCCAGCAATGCGGATACAAATCCGATATAGCTGCCATTATCATCAACATAACGAGACACCGCGCAGTCAAAACGATCCGCTTCCTCATCCGTTGCCGGGATTTTATGACCTCCAAATGACAGGTACTGAACTTTTACGCCTGATTTGGCCTCATCCTTCTCAAATGGGATATCCATACCCTCTGTGTCATCGTAGACTGCCGCACTCAATAAGTTATCCAGTTCGCGCTGAGTAAAACCAATTGAGTCCAGAGCAAAATCATCGGCCGCAAGATCTGCAAGCTCCGCGCTTAACAACTCTTCATCCCAACCAGCATTCAGCGGAATACGGTTGTCGGCCAGACGATACGCCTTCTTCTGATTCTCCGTTAGCCCAGCCAGAACAATGCAGGGAACATCATCCATCCCCAACTGAGTGGCCGCAGCAATTCGACCATGACCAGCAATTACAACGTTGTTCTCGTCTATCAGGATCGGATTAGTCCATCCGTACTCCTGTATGCTGGCAACAATCTGATCTACCTGCTCCACGGAGTGTGTGCGAGCGTTCTTTTCATAACCAATCAACACAGAAAGTGGTAAAGAAACCACATTAAGATGTTTTGTCATGCCGTTTATCCGCTAAAATCCCCTCGCTTGTGCAAGCAAGTGGGCCTCGGTTTGTATCCACGGCACCCTGTGGGTATGAATGACTGTCGTCAGGTCGCAACTGACGGCGGTCGCCCACCTTCCAGTAATAAAAAAGCCACCAGCATTAACTCCACAGCGAGCAGGAGTTAATGAGGCAGCTTTGGTTTGCGCATTATCGCAGCCCCTGATTAGCACAAGAGCTGCTGTAATGCGTTACGCAGGGATCAAACAGATGTGGCCGTTATTTACCTCAATACGGGAATATTCCGGCTTACCATCCACGATTCCGGTAATGACAAGTTCGCCATCAGGCGACCATTCTTCTTTGTCGTCTTCAAGTACCGCGCCTTCTGGCAAATCAATACAGGCAAAAACAGGGCAGCCAGGATGACGTTTATCCTCCATCGCAATCAGCATCGACTCACCGAACCACTCTGTGGTAGCACGGCCATCAGCCGCCTGATAGTGAATCAGATACTGGTTTTCGCCATTTGCATACTGAGCACGGGCTTGAACTTCTCCCCACTCTTCACTGATACGCATTGTTACCAGTTGGGATAATTCAAACTTAAACGGAACAGACTCTGCACCAATGGCAATCGGTTTATCTTCTTTCTTTTCCATAACATCACCTGAAAATAAAAAGCCCCGCGACACCGCGAGGCTGTAAGAGTTACTTTCGATATAAATCAAGGCGCATTTGCTCCCGCTTAAGCCGAAAAGCCCTCTGCGCCACTAAGATGCGCCACAGGACACCAGCGATAACCACCAGCGAGATACAAAAACACACGGCCACAACTATCAGAAAAATGCCAACACCATTCATGAAACTATCCATTCTTCAATGAATATCTCCAGTAATGTCAAGAGATACGCCATCCCCAGCGCGGTTCCTACCGATATAGCTAAGACAAACCTCAAAGATAACGAGGTGTCTTTCGCTTTTCTCCAGACGTAAGCGCCAGCCAGAAATACCAACAAATCTCTTATTGGAAGCGGAAACCAGAACAAATCACTCGGCATAAGCACGATCATCTTCCGCTGCTGATTTACACGCCGCAGTTACTGATATATTGATAACCGGTGCGCTAATCGTGATGGACGACTCTGTCGGTTGACGCGATATAACTGAACGATGGTTATCAATGAAGTCCACAATCTCATTCAGGCATTCTTTAGCTGCCTCATCGTGACTTTTTCCGTATGCTTCACGGAGGACTTTCATCCTCATCATTGCTCCGTCACATATAGTCGAAAGCGCGTAAAGCACATCACTAACCGCCATTTCTTTTTTGGTGCTTGTCGAAGGCATCCCATGTTCTCCTTTGTCTGGATGTAAAAAAGCCCCGGCAATTGCCGAGGCTCGTTGTTCGTTATCGTTACGGTTTAATGCTCGCGTCGTCCGGCGACAACTTCGGATTTGTATTTCAGGTCGCCCAGCAAGAATTGCAGTTTAAGCATCTTTGCCGCCGTGTAGTTCCCTGATTCCACAACCTCTTTCATGAGGTCATAAACGGCCGCTACATCATCAGCCAGGAACTCTTTGCGTTGCTGCTCAGTCGCACGTTTGAAGGAAATACGCATCACTCATCATCTCCTGCCGCACATACAACCTCACAAAAAAAATCAGCAGAATGTTTCTCCTTGAACGAATGACGCTCAAAACCGCACTCAATATCAGGCGCAAAAACATCCACCACATACGGTCTTTCAGAATGTTTGTTTTCCCAACGATAAACCGTAGTGACGTTGAAATGTTTTAACGCTTCACGGAACTCAACGCTGCCCGTCAGGTTTTTTGAGGTCAGGTATTGCAGGAGGTTTTTTACTACTTCACGGTCTTGTACTTTCATCGGGTTATCTCCGGTTTAACCAGGGCGGGTATCGCTCGGTTTCGGGTATAACCATAGGAAATTTTTTCCCATCTGTAAAGCACTTTTTATATAAATCTATAATTATATAATTCTATGACACTTGCCAGAGAGCATCATGCAACTGGATACCTCCGTTGCACTGGTTGCCCCAGCCATGCCAGCCATCAGGTAAATCACCGCGAGCAAACAGCTCAATACGAGGAACATCGCCTAACAGCTTTACCAGCTTGTCACGGACCACATCAGGCTTCCGAGAATGCTCCAGACGAGGCGATGTAAACGACTGAATGATCCCCGCATCAAGACGTGTCGGTAGTTTGCCTTTCACTGCAAACAAGCAATCTTCACTGTTTGCACGAGTCATATGCCCCATCCCCATCACCAGCTTATCTGGTTGTCGGCTACCACATTTGTTCCATGTGAAGCCCTTCATGGTCATCAGCCTGAATCCCCATGCTTTCACCACCAGCAACGCTTCTTCTGGCTGAGTCGGAACCCACCACATGGCCAACAAACACGATTCAGGATTAGCAAGCTGCCAGACAGGAATACGAGCAATATCCTCAGCTTTCATCGTTGGATACTTAAAACCAGCGCCACGATTCCCATCCTTACACTTGTCTTTGTATTCCCAGGGGGGATCTGCATAAATCAGATTAAACAATGCAATTGCCTCCATGTTAGTTGTGTCTCCGGCGCTTATCTCCGGCAGTCATAACGCTGGCCAGCTCTACAGCAAACACAACGAAAAGGGCGCTAACCAGACTGATTAATGCCCTTGCCTGTTGTGTGCCGGATATCGCCCGACAACGCTGTTTTGGTAACACGGCTACAGTTCCGTGCCGCTCCAGCTTTTACCCCTTTGCGGATAACAGGCCCTGCCTGTAACTTAGCCCCACGTTCGCCCGAAATGCGCACCAGGCACGCATAAAGATGAGCACGAAGAAGTAACTCCACCGCGCTTATCTTTATGTGTGAGAGTGAATTGGTGGCCCCTACCGGATTTGAACCGATGACCGTGCGATTATGAGTCGCCTGCTCTAACCACTGAGCTAAGGGGCCATATTTGATTTGTTTGTCTGGTGTGGCGCCGCGCACGAAAATCCCAGCCAATAAATTCAGGATTTTTGGGCGCGGCGGCATATCAGACAAACATGGTTGATGCGTGCGCCCATGAGAAAAGCGCATAGAATGTTGTAACTATATATTTATATAATTATAGAAATATATATTACTTTGGACAGTTGATTTCCCATGCCATGTTATGAGCCAGAATATCTTTCTTTGTCTGGCGGTCCATAACATCGATGTCGTGATCAGTCAGGTAGATGGGCTTTACCCAATCACAGGCGGTATCAACCACCACCGGGACGCTTCCACGACTCCCGCAGCTCGCGATCAACATCGTCATCAGCCATATGGTTAACACTCTGCTGTACATTCCCCACCTCTTTTGTCACTTCTATACGCCGCTCCGCAGTGGCTTTTACGGCGGCTGCATTCTCATTAATGCGCTGCTTTTCAGCTTCATCTTCGGCCTTTTCTCGCCCTTTCATACGACCAAAACCAAACGCGCCGAATGCAACCAATATAATTGTGCCAATAAATGACAACACGGCCTTCAAACCAGTCATACCACCACTCGCTCTTTCATCCAGCCGTAGACAAACGACTCATTAGCCTCGCGCTTCTCCGCCAACTCCAGATAGCGTTCGCCCTGCGTACAGTTCAGCGACGTCAGCATCACCCGTTCGCCGTCTTTTCCCCGATTCCCAAGATAAGCACGTAGCGCATTAATGGTACGTGGACCGATTCGTCCGTCTGCATCCAAATCGGGATACAGCTTCCCGCGCAGGTTGAACACATTCAGCCAGCGTTGAAGCATTTTTGACGCCACTATTGGCCCCATGTTCACCCCCGTGTCACACAGCTCTGCGGCAATATCAGAGGATAATGCGGCCACCTGATCAAAGCGTGGTCCGTACCAGTAATCAGCCTCAAGGATTTCCAGTGCCTGTTCGCGGGTTAAATCGCGCATATCGCCACGGTATCCATGAGCACGGGCAGAGTTCTGAGTAATGCCCCACTTTGTTGGGCCTCCCTTGTCGTCAGGGTGATCCACATAGCCGCCCTCTTTTCCAAGAACGCTGTTAAAAATCTCATCTTTGGTCATGATTAAACCCTAATGCGTCAACTATCCGCGCCAGATTGCCCCTGAAATACAGAACAACGATGCAGATAATCAGATTTCCAATAACCACCAGCCAGTGGGATTCTTGATAAAGACCGAACACATAACGGAAGGGAACATTGGCGTATACAATGACGTAGATATAAGCCAGAAAGGAAACAAATGGACGATGCCTGGAGTCTTTCCGTCGATAAAGCATCAGCGCCATTACTATTACTGTGCAAAGCACCGCATTAATCAGTGCTGACGGGTCACTGCTTACCATTTGAACCCCCTCCACGTAAGCGGGAAAGCATTCCAAAGATGCTACCGAGATCCTGGCTGTTTACGAACGTGAGGATTTTAATGGTCAATGCAGCCACAATAACCGCACCAAGCGCATCCAGAGGACGATCGTTGTAGCTGGTCCATTTGGCAAGAAATGAGCCAACTAACGGCGCTCCAATCACTCCAACAATGAACGATGTAAAGAAATAGCCAATCAGCTTGAGACGGCTAATATTCACCGCTGTAGCAACATAGAAAACAGCGCCAGCAAATGCCCCGAATACAACGCCGTAATCAATACCAGTTGCAATACCAAAAACGCTGGCACCCATCAGGCCACCAGCAGCAACGGCCGTACCGGAAATTGGTTCTGCTGACATTGAAATCCTCGTTAAAAAAAAAGCCCCGCCGAAAAAGGCAGGGCTTCATAAAGCAACAAATTACGCGGTAATCGCTTAACGCAGTTTTACTACGTTAAATGAAACACTACACCCAGTTACCACCTAAAACAAGGTTTCCCCATAAAAAAACCTTCATATCGTGGTTAATCGATCAATAAAAAAGCAATGTTCAACTTTTTACCAACTGAACATCCCGACCAGGACTTCCATAATATTCGCCGATATTCCACTGCTTAAGTTGAGTAATCTTCTCCAACTTAACTCCCACAGAATCCAATTTCTGCCATGTTTTCGGTTGTATGTGCCTCATTACCCGCTCTGAATATCTAAATACTGCTCGTAGCCTCGCTAAATTGCTCACTTGTCGCCTCCTTTACGAATCTGTTCCGCCCACTCCTCAAGAGATTTCTCCGCATATTCACCGGACAGGCCATCAATCGGGTGCGGTTCATT
>NZ_PSRU01000023.1:0-63879 GCF_003000935.1 Escherichia sp. R1 | reverse complement strand
TGTTTGACACTTGCAGTTGCCAGACCGCAAGGTGTTTTAACAAATCAAAAGGGGTTTTAATAACTGGCTCAAAGCTGAAAGCTTTCCGGAACCCCCAGCCTAGCTGGGGGTTTTCTGTGCACAAAAAAGCCAGTTCAAATGAACTGGCTTAGTTGTACTTAGTGCGCACCACCTCCGCCGCCACCTGCGCCAAATGGCGGTTTAGCAAACCACACCAGCCCCAGCAGGACGAGGAATATCCCGGCTGACATCCAGAAGATCTCATTGGCGGAAATAATCAGCCCCTGATTGGTTATCTGCTGGGCAATCCAGCCTGATGCCTGCTGTTGCGTCATACCAAGCCCTTCCAGTTGACTGTACATCGCCTGAGCATTCGGGTTGAACGGGTTTACCGACTCAGTCAACTGCGCATGGTGCATCGACTCGCGGTTGGTCCACATGGTCGTGGTTATCGACGTGCCGATAGACCCCGCCAGCGTTCGCGTAAAGTTGGAGAGGCTTGATGCCGCCGCCAGTCGTTCCGGTGGCAAACCGGACAGCGTAATGGTGGTCAGCGGCATAAAGAAGCAGGCCACCGCAAAACCCTGGATAAACTGTGGCCAGGCCGACGCGCCAAAATCCATACCCGGTTCAAAGGTATAGGCACGCCAGTAGAAGCAGACGGCATACATAATAAAGCTGAAGGTTACCAGTCGGCGCATATCCAGTTTATGCGCAAAGCGGCCGATAATCGGCGACAGGATCACCGGAATAATCCCTACCGGCGCAGAGGCCAGCCCTGCCCACGTCGCCGTGTAACCGTAGACCTCCTGCAACAACTGCGGCAGCAGAACAATCGCGCCGAAGTAGAGCATATACGCGAGGCTGATACACAAGCAGCCGATGGTGAAGTTACGCGACTTAAACAACGACAGATCGACTATCGGGTTATCGTCGGTCAGCTCCCAGACAATCAGGAAGCAGATAGCCACCACCGCCACCACGGTGAGGATGATAATTTCCTGTGATGAGAACCAGTCCAGCTCTTTACCGCGGTCGAGCATAATCTGCAGGCTGCCGATACCAATAACCAGCAGTGCCAGCCCCACGGCATCAATCCGCCGCCGTTCGGTGCGGGTTTCACGTCCGCGCAGAGTTTGCAGTGTCATCAACACCACCGCCACGCCAATCGGCACGTTGATGAAGAATATCCAGCCCCAGTGGTAATTATCACTGATATAACCGCCGAGGATCGGGCCGCAAATTGGCGCAACAATCACCGTCATCGACCACAACGCCAGCGCGATCGAGCGTTTGGCTGGCGGGTAGTTATTCAGCAATAGACTTTGCGAAAGCGGGATCAGCGGCCCGGCGACAATCCCCTGAATCACGCGGAAGAAGATCAGCATATTCAGGCTGCTGGAGACACCACACGCCCACGACGCAATAGCAAAGGCGATGGTTGACCAGAGGAACAATTTCACTTCCCCGATGCGCTTTGCCAGCCAGCCGGTAAGCGGGATCGAGATGGCATTCGCCACCCCGAAAGAAGTGATCACCCACGTTCCCTGGCTGAGCGATGAGCCCAGATTCCCGGCGATAGTGGGGATCGCCACGTTAGCAATGGTGGAGTCCAGCACCTGCATGAATGTCGCCAGTGACAGCGCAATCGTCATAATGACCAGTTGTGCGCCTTCCAGCGGTTTTTGCTGTTGCATCACACGCACCTCTGGATTAGCCAGCGTTAGCTTTTACGATATCGTCGATCAGTTTATTGACAGGTGCCAGGCTGATTTCACGCGCGGTGCTTACCGCGACCGGTGTGGAACGTACTTTATTTGCCAGTACCTGACCGTCACGGTTAGTGGTATTGACACTCACCAGCGTGGATAAACCGATACGCAGCGGGTATTGCTCCAGCTGTTTCTGGTCCAGTTCAATACGCACAGGCAGACGCTGAACGACTTTGATCCAGTTACCGGTGGCGTTTTGCGCCGGAAGCAGTGAGAACGCGCTACCTGTGCCCATATCCAGACCAACCACTTTACCGGTGTATTTCACATCATCGCCGTAAATATCGGTGGTGATGGTGACCGGCTGACCGATACGCATATTGGCAATCTGCGTCTCTTTAAAGTTGGCATCCACCCACATATTGGTGGCTGGAACGACCGCCATCAGCGGCGTCGTTGGGCTAATTTGCGCCCCAGGCTGTACCGCGCGGCGGGAGACATAACCGGTCATCGGACTGACAATACGGGTACGCTCCAGCGCCAGCCAGGCGTTACGTACTTCGGTGGCAGCCTGTTGTACGGCAGGCTGATCTTCCAGTTTCGTCCCCAGAATCATCGCCTGATTGGCATTGTATTGTTGAATAGCGACGTCCAGTTGCGCCTGGGCACTGGTGACGGCGTCGCGGGCGTGTTGCAGCTCTTCGCGACCAATCAGGTTGGCATTGCCCAGCGGCACACGGCGGTTGTAGTCGCTTTGTGCTTTCGCGAGGGCGATTTTTTGCACCTCAATATTCGCCTGCAACTGTTTGCTGTTAATCATCAGCTGGTGGGTTTGGCGAACGCTGGAAGCCAGTGCAGTTTTGGCTTTTTCAAATGCCTGGCGAGCATCTGTCGGGTCGAGAGTGACCAGCACGTCGCCTTCTTTTACAAAATCGGTGTTATCGGCCCAGACTTTCGTCACGCTGCCAGACACCTGAGACATAATTTGAATCTGATTCCCTGCCACGTATGCGTCATCGGTTTCTTCGAAATGACGCAGTACCAAAAACCAATAAATCCCTATCGCTACGGCAATAATTATAAAGAGCAAGGTGAGAAGGAGGAGCAGACGCTTACGTTTGCCGCTCTTCTTTACCGGTTGCTGCGGGGTTTGAGTCTCCGCATTTGCGCTCATATTGTTCTCCACGATCTTCTTAACTCATCGGCTGAGCCGACCTGCTTGCCAAAAAGGCCAGCATGTTACGATGCTGGCCGGTTATTTTTTCTTTTATAAATCTGGATTTTTGAGCGAGATGACGCGTTAGCTCATCGCTTCGAGAACCACACCGTCCTGTTCCATCTGGTCGAGACGGGAGAGCAATTTGCGGGTGATTTGCTCGAGCTGGTCTTTTTCTGTTGTGCTGAGCGCGGACCAGAGTTGATGCAGGCAGTTATGCTGCGGCGGTAAAACCTCGCGCAAAAACTCGTGACCTTTTTCCGTTAATTGCAGATGCAGACAGCGGCGATCGTTATCGCTTTCACGACGTTCGATCCAACCGCGTTTTTCCAGTTCATCGGCAATACGCGTCGCGTTGGTACGGGATGATCCAAGAGCACAACTCAATTCAGAAGGCTGAATACTGTGGTTTTCCTGAGACTCCAGCGTAATCAACGCCATAAACAACGTCTCGTTAATCCCCTGAGCCTTCAGCATTTTATTGCGGTTTTCCAGCAGCTTGCTTTGCATATGCATGCAAAGACGGGTCAGAAGGATCTCCTGATAAGGAAAATCTTCGTGGCGGCTGGCGCGAAATTTTAGCATTTGTTCAATGGGCGTAAACGAACTATCCATTTGGGTATGACCTCATTAATTTCAGCCGATATAGTAACGACAGTGACAAATAAAGTAAATGTATTGTTTTAGAAAAATGATTCTTGTGGGTTATATAATCGCCATCACTTTCCAGGCGAGCCCATAGGCCAGCGCACTAAGCAGTGTTGGGATGATAATGCTGCGTGTTTTATAGAAACTGGCACCCAGTACCGCGAAGCCGACCAGTGTGGGCACGAAACGGCGTGTATCGTGCATCACTTCTGGTGCGGTAGAGACAACCAGCAGAGCGCATATCGAGGCGATGCCAATGGTGTCGAGCAAAATACCTACCGCGCCACGTTTGGTTGGGCGGGCATTACCCACACGCAGGCGCAGCGGCAGATAGCGGAAGCAATAATTCGCCGCGCCAACCAGTAACCCAAGCAGCAGAACCTCATAGCTCATCGGGCGCTCCTTGCCAGAATGCCTGGATTAACGCAGTGAGGCAGCCACAGACAATGCCTGCCAGAATGGCGACGGGAATAGAAAATAGCGTTACGCCTGCAAGGGCACCAACTAACGCTGCGGTAACGCAAAGAGATTGTTTGCGCTGGAAAGAGGCGAGCAGGAAACTCATAAAGAGTGCCGGAAGCATAAAACCTAATGCTGCTTCAACGGCGGGATAACCTTGCAGAAAGCCGCTGCCGGAGAATGCCCCTATTACCGTACCAAATACCCACGATGACCATGAACTGAAGGCAATGCCGATCATCCAGTTTTCGCTCCAGCGGCGATTATTGCGTACCAGTTTTGCGGTTGCGGCGGCAAAAACCTCATCCGTCAGGCCAAACGCCCACAGGGCGGTTTTCGATTTTTGCAGACGCTGAATAATACGGCTACGCAGTGACGGGCCATACAAAACATGGCGAACATCCATTGCCATGACGGTCAGTGCAGCAACCCACAAACTACTCCCGGCTGCCAGCATCGCGGTAATGACGAACTGGCTCGCGCCTGCATAAATGATGCAGGAGAAAAAAACGCTTTCGAGAGGAGAGAATCCCAGACGGGTCGCATTCAGACCGAACGCAAAGGCCACCGGAATATAACTAATAACAATCGGTAAACTGTCTTTGCATCCTTCCATGAAGGTCGCCGAACCAGGAGCAGGCTGTGGAGTAGGGCTTTCCATAGAGTGTACGCTTAACGATTGTTAATATTATAAATAGACTGAATGAATATCTTAACCTTATCAGACTGATGGGCTTCTTAACACCCTTATAAGTGTAAAGCCACGAAAACGGTTGCTGATTGCTTAATTTGCGGCTTCCTGACGATGAAAACCTCGCCACCAGACCAGTAAGTTAACCAGGGCAATCGTCGCGCCAGCCAGACACACGCCAGCCCAACCGCCATGTTGCCAGGCTGAGGCTGAAATTAGCGAACCGGCGGCACCGCCAATAAAGTAGCTGGTCATGTAACCTGCGGTCAGGCGATTACGCGCATCAGGGTGTATTCGATAAATTACCGTCTGGTTAGTGATATGCACGCCCTGCACGGTGAGGTCCAGCACCAGGATGCCGATAATCAGCGCCAGTACGGAAGTGTGACCAAACCAGATTGCCAGCCATGAAAGTAACAGCAGCAGCAGACCGAAAGTTGTGGTGTGGTGCGATTTGCCCTTATCGGCAAAACCGCCCGCCGGACGAGCGCCCAACGCTCCGGCAGCTCCCGCAAGCCCAAACAGACCAATTACACCATCGCTGTAGTTAAAAGGTGGAGCGGCAAGCAAAAAGGCCATTGAGGTCCAGAGAATGCTGAAGTTGGCAAAGGTCAGGCAGCCCAGCAACGCGCGGGTGCGCAGGATCTTATTGCTGATAAACATGCTGAAAACGGAACCCAACAACTGTGGGTAGTTGAGGTGGGTTTCTGATTTCATTTGTGGCAGACCACGCCATAATGCCAGCGCCATCAGTGCCATTAACATCGAAGCAACCCAAAAGACGGTGCGCCAGCCGCCGAGATTCGCCAGCAATCCGGCAACGGTCCGTGCGAGTAAGATCCCCAATAGCAGACCGCTCATAATGGTGCCAACCACTTTGCCGCGTTTGTCCGGTGAAGCCAGTGTCGCTGCCAGTGGAACCAGAATTTGTGCCACGACTGAAAATAAACCGGTTAATGCTGTACCGAGGATCATCATCGCCAGCGACTGACTGCTGGCAGTGATTAACATGCCGCCTGCTGCCAGTAAGGTCATCGAGACAATCAGGCGGCGGCGTTCAAACATATCACCGAGGGGAACAAGAAACAGCAGACCTGCGGCATAGCCCAACTGTGCGGCGGTAACAATAAAGCCTGCCGAACTGGCGGAAAGGGAAAAGTTACGCGCGATGGTGTCGAGCAATGGCTGGGCGTAATAGTTACTGGCTACCGCCAGACCGGTGGCGATAGACATCAGCACGATCAGCGCCGGGCTAAGCTCATGATTAGGTTTAGTCATTATTTTTGTTCATCAGGTGATGATTAAGCTGGAAATCAATAATAGCGGATGTTGATGAATATGGGATGAAAGATAGATTGTTGAAATGTGCGGTGTGGTTTGTAGGTATGATAAGACGCGCCAGCGTCGCATCAGGCATTGTGTACAGAGCGGCGGATGAGGCAAAAACGCCTTATCCGCCCGAATAAAAATTACTTCTGCGCTGCCAGCGCTTCATTCACCCAGCCATCGAACTGCTGCTGGTGGGCTTTGATCCAACCATCAACGTGGCCCTGAATATCGTCTTCTGAGGCTTTGCCGTCATGCATGATGGCGTTCTGGGCGTTAATATCAGCCACTGGTAACTGCATAATGGCAAACAGTTTCGCTGCTGCCGGGTTTTTCTCGGCCCAGGCTTTGTTGGCAACGATATGCATGGTACTGACCGGGAAGCCGTAATTCGCGCCATTCGGCAGTTTGGTATCGGCATTTTTATCGCCCGGCAGTGCGGAGAACGGCACCTGCAACCAGACCACATCTTTCCCCGGTTTCAGTTCGTTACTCACCCAGTACGGCGTCCAGGTGTAGTAAAACACCGGCTTACCCTCTTTGTAACGACTGATGGTGTCAGCCATCATCGCTGCGTAGTTCCCCTGATTATGCGTCACGGTATTGGTCAGTCCATACGCGGCAAGCTGGTGGTTGATCGCACCTTCGCAGCCCCAGCCTGGGTTACAGCCGGTTAAATCCGCTTTACCGTCGCCGTTGGTATCGAACAGTTTGGCGATCTTCGGATCTTTAAGTTGCGCGATGTTGGTAATTTTATACTGGTCGGCAGTTTTCTTATCGATCAGGTAACCCTGTGCCGCGCCGTTAACAAATACTCCTTCACGATAAAATTTCTTATCGCCACCGGCAGCTTCGTACATGTTGTCATGCAGTGGCGTCCAGTTCACTGCGGTGAAGGTTGCATCGCCGGAAGCAAGCGAGGTGTAGCCAACGTTGTAATCCACTTCGCTGGGTTTATTGACGGTATAACCTAATTTCTCCAGCGCACGACTTACCAGCAGTGTCTGGAAGGTTTCTTCGGTGATGGTGCTTTGAACTGGATTAACAGTAATGCCTTTGCCCGGCAGGTCGGCAGCAAAAGTTTGTGTAGAGATAAGCGTGGCAAACGCTGTCGCAAAAAGTACGCTATGTCGCATTGTTATTCCTTTTTTTGGCAGGGTGATATGCCCGGCGTCACCGGGCAAGTGCAGAGTTACTTAATGAATGGGCGGGTCAGCAGACCGACAGGGCCAGTGGTGTACCAGCGACGATTGCCGCGACTGCGTGAGTCGCGCCCAACGGCCTGCGTCAGGCGGTCGAGGATAATGGCGAGGATCACAATCCCGACGCCGCCAACGGTGGCAAGCCCCATATCCAGACGACCGATACCGCGAAGTACCATCTGACCCAGCCCGCCGACGGCAATCATCGAGGCGATGACCACCATAGAAAGGGCCAGCATCAGCGTCTGGTTAACGCCCGCCATAATGGTTGGCATCGCCAGCGGTAACTGAACTTTGAACAGCATCTGGCGCGGGCTGGCACCGAATGAGCGCGAGGCTTCAATCAGATCCGCCGGAACCTGGTTAATTCCCAGAATCGTCAGACGGATAATCGGCGGCAGCGCAAAGATGATCGTCACCACCACGCCTGGCACGTTGCCGATACCAAACAGCATGACGATTGGCACCAGATAAACAAACGCGGGCGTGGTCTGCATGGCATCAAGCAGTGGACGAATAATTTTCGCCGCTCGCGGACTTCTCGCCAGCCAGATCCCCAACGGCAAACCTATGACGATACAGAACAGCAGGGCTGTTAACACCAGCGCCAGGGTAACCATTGCCTGTGACCAGGCACCGATTGCGCCGATGGCAATTAGCGAAACCAGCGTCGCCACGCCCATTCCGACCCCGGAAATCTGCCAGGCGATGAGAGCGAAAACGATAATCGCCACCGGCGCGGGCATACCCAGCAGCAATTGCTGGAAACCGTTGAGGATGTAATCAACCGGAACGCGCACGCCCTGAAAGACGGGACGAAAATGGGTAACGACCCAGTCGATCCCTTCAGTGACCCAACTGTCGAGCGGGATCAGCGTTTTATGGAACGGATCGAGAATATTAAAATGCTCGACGTTTGGCGCAGGCGTACTGGTCAGCCAGTCAGCGCCACCGCCGTCAGTCGGTGCAGTCGCCGGTGTACCCCAGGCGTCTGCGGATTGTGCAGCACTGTCCGCCGCTGGCGTGGTATCCCACGGATTATTTTGATCAGCCATTATTTACCCCCTCACGATCTAAAGCGCGCAGCAGCATTCCTTTCGAAATGATGCCGACATACTGTTGGTCCTCGTCGACCACGGGCACCGCACAGGGTGCCTGTCCGACATGAGAGAGCAATTCGCTAAGAGGCGTTTGTGCATCGACCGCTAACGGCGCATCAATCAGCGCCGCATCAAGACCTTGCTGCTGCGTTAACGCGGCTTTAAGCGAATCGATAGACACAGCGCCGACAAACTTATTACCGCGTTCGATGACGTAGCCATATTCGCGATCTTCATCCTGCAATAATTTCAGTGCCGAACGCGGGCCGAAGCCGGGGGTTTTACGAATTAAGCCGTTCGGTGTACGACGGGCAATATCTTTCGCACTGAACACCTGGCTAATATCGACGCCACGGAAGAAGGTTCGGACATAATCATTCGCCGGATTATTAAGAATTTCATCCGGTGTACCAACCTGCACCACTTCACCATTTTGCATAATGGCAATTCGGTCACCAATACGCATAGCTTCATCGAGATCGTGGGAAATAAAGACAATGGTGCGCTGATGTTTCGCCTGTAATTTTACCAGCTCATCCTGCATCTCGGTGCGAATTAATGGATCGAGCGCCGAGAAGGCTTCGTCCATTAATAATATATCCGGATTAATCGCTAACGCGCGGGCTAATCCCACACGTTGACGCATCCCGCCAGAGAGTTCATCCGGGTAGCTGTGGGCATAATTTTCCAGCCCGACCTGACGCAGTGCATCAAGGGCTTTTTCCCGGCGTTCTTCGGCATTAATTCCGGCCAATTCCATACCGAATGCAGTATTGTCCAGCACGGTCATATGCGGCATTAAGGCAAAGGACTGGAAGACCATCGCAATCTTTTTTCTGCGCACCTCACGGAGTTCGGCGTCGGATATTTTGGCAATATCCACACCATCAATCAGCACTTGCCCGCGGGTGGGTTCAATCAGGCGATTGAGAAGGCGTACCATTGTGGATTTACCCGAACCGGATAATCCCATGATGACAAATATCTCGCCTTCTTCAATGGCCAGACTGGCGTCTTTTACGCCAAGCGATAGCCCAGTTTTTTCCAGAATTTGTTCTTTTGAAAGTCCTTGTTCGATATATTTGAAAGCTCGCTGTGGATGCTCACCAAATATTTTATAAAGATTTTTAATTTCTAATTTAATTGCCATGCAATAGAAAGATTCCTGTTATTTGTTTATGTCGATACATTACCCAATGGAAATAGTCACTTTTTTCTACCCTAACATACTGAGAATCTGAGGCAACCCCTGATGGCAAATGTGGCATGAATATTGATGTGAGCAAATCGCCGGAATTTCCCATGATATAAGGGCTGAGAGCAAATCGAGAAAAGTTGATATTTTTTGTCAAAGATAGCGAAAAAACGCCTGAATATTGTGGTTTCAGGCGAATAATGCAACAGAGTGTCAGTGTAGATCACCACAAAATATTTGCGTGATAAAAAGCTATTTGGCGGGAATTATTTCCCTGCTGCGGGTAGTGATATTTTTGAAAAATAACACCCTCAGAAATTCCAGTCTTCATCTTCTGTTTCGACCGCTTTTCCCATCACATATGAAGAGCCTGAACCGGAAAAGAAATCGTGATTTTCATCGGCATTCGGCGAAAGCGCGGCGAGGATTGCCGGATTCACTTCCGCCATTTCTGCGGGAAATAACGGTTCGTAGCCCAGATTCATCAACGCCTTATTGGCGTTGTAACAGAGAAACGCTTTCACATCGTCAGCCCACGGGGTTTCGGCGTACAGCTCATCGGTGTATTGCAACTCGTTGTCATAAAGTTCCAGCAACAAATCGAAGGCGAAACTCTTCAACTCTTCACGTTGTGCCTGGGAGATCTTTTCCATGTTTTTCTGATATTTATAGCCGATGTAATAACCGTGGACTGCTTCATCCCGGATAATCAGACGGATCAGGTCTGCGGTATTGGTTAGCTTTCCGCGGCTGGAAAAATACATCGGCAGCCAGAAACCGGAATAGAACAAAAAAGATTCAAGAAACACACTGGCGATTTTCTTTTTCAGCGGATCATCCCCGCGATAATGTTGCTGAATAATCTGAGCTTTTCGCTGCAACGGTGCGTTTTCTTCACTCCAGGCGTAGGCGGCATCGACATCTTTGGTCTGGCACAGCGTCGAGAAAATTGAACTGTAAGAGCGGGCATGAACCGCTTCCATAAAGCTGATATTTGATAATACCGCCTCTTCATGGGGGGTGAGTGCATCGGGCATCAGCGAGGGCGCGCCGATAACATTTTGCAGCGTGTCGAGCAGCGTCAGGCCAGTAAAAACGCGCATTGTTAGTTGTTGTTCTACGACACTTAATGTCTGCCATGCAGGAATATCGTTCGACAGTGGCACCTTTTCTGGTAGCCAGAAATTGCTGGTCAGGCGATTCCACACCTCCAGATCTTTATCGTCAGATATCTTGTTCCAGTTGATGGCGCTGATACGTGAGAGTTTCATAGATATTCCTTAAAGTGCACAGGAGACGCAGCCTTCAATTTCAGTGCCTTCCAGCGCCATCTGACGCAGGCGAATGTAATAGAGCGTTTTGATACCCTTGCGCCAGGCGTAAATCTGCGCTTTGTTGATATCGCGAGTGGTGGCGGTATCGGGGAAAAACAGCGTCAGCGACAGCCCCTGATCGACATGGCGAGTCGCTTCCGCGTAGGTGTCGATGATCTTTTCTGCGCCGATTTCGTAAGCGTCCTGATACAGCGCCAGATTTTCGTTAGTCATAAACGGGGCAGGGTAGTAAACGCGTCCTGTTTTGCCCTCTTTGCGTATCTCTACTTTCGCCACAATCGGATGAATACTCGACGTGGCATGGTTGATATAAGAGATAGAACCGGTTGGCGGCACCGCCTGGAGATTCTGGTTGTAGATACCATAGCGCATCACGTCGTCGCGCAGCTGTGCCCACATCTCACGGGTAGGTAACGTAATACCGCTACGGGCAAACAGTTCGCCAACTTTCGCCGTTTTCGGCTGCCAGTTACCTTGCAGATATTGGCTGAAATATTCACCACTGGCATAGCGTGACTGTTTGAACCCGGCGAAGGTTTCACCGCGTTCGCGCGCCAGCAACATCGAGGTACGCAGTGCGTGCCAGGTGATGGTATAGAAATAGAGATTGGTGAAATCCAGTGCTTCCGGCGACCCATAAGCGATGCCTTCTCGTGCCAGATAACCGTGTAAATTCATCTGCCCCAGACCGATGGCGTGTGAGGCGGCATTTCCGGCTTCGATGGACGGCACGCTGCGGATATGACTCATATCTGACACCGCCGTTAAACCGCGTACGGCAGTCTCTACCGTGCGGGCAAAGTCGGGGGAATCCATGGTGTGGGCAATATTCAACGACCCTAGATTGCAGGAAATATCATGTCCTGTACGAGCATAGTCGAGATTCTCGTCATATTCTGAGGCGCTGTTAACCTGCAAAATTTCTGAGCAGAGATTGCTCATATTTATGCGCCCGGCGATAGGGTTAGCACGGTTAACCGTGTCTTCATACATGATGTACGGATAGCCGGACTCAAACTGGATTTCTGCCAGTCGCTGGAAGAAATCACGGGCGTTGAGGTATTTTTTGCGGATGCGTTCATCGGCAACCAGTTCGTCATAGTGTTCACTGATGGCGACATCGGCAAACGGCTTGCTATAAACTCGCTCTACGTCATAGGGCGAAAACAGCGCCATCTGCGCATTCTCTTTTGCCAGATGGAAAGTGATATCCGGGATCACCACGCCCAGCGACAGTGTTTTAATGCGGATTTTTTCGTCGGCATTTTCCCGTTTTGTATCGAGAAAACGCAGAATATCGGGATGATGAGCATGTAAATAGACTGCCCCAGCCCCCTGACGCGCGCCGAGTTGGTTGGCATAGGAAAATGCGTCTTCCAGCATTTTCATCACCGGAATCACGCCAGAAGATTGATTTTCAATACGTTTAATTGGCGCGCCCGCTTCCCGCAGATTCGACAGCAAAAATGCTACGCCGCCGCCGCGTTTCGACAGTTGTAGTGCGGAATTTACTGCCCGGCCAATCGACTCCATATTGTCTTCAATACGCAGCAGAAAACAGGAAACCAGTTCGCCGCGCTGCTGCTTACCGCAGTTGAGGAATGTTGGCGTGGCTGGCTGAAAGCGTCCTGACAGCATCTCATCAGTGAGCTGCGTCGCCAGTGTTTCATCGCCTTGTGCCAGCGTCAGCGCCACCATCGTGACGCGATCGGCAAAATCTTCCAGATAACGCTTACCGTCGAATGTCTTCAACGTATAGCAGGTGTAAAACTTCCATGCTCCGAGGAATGTCTGGAAACGAAAACCGCTGGCGTGCGCGTGGGCAAACAGCGTAATGACAAAATCGCGAGAGTAGCGATTAAGGACACTTTCATCATAGTAACCTTCGTTAACCAGCCAGTTCAGGCGCTGCTGCTGGCTACTGAAGGCCACACTGTTCGGACGCACATGCGTCGTCATAAAGGCGTCTACTGCCTGGCTGTCTTTATCGAACTGAATGCGACCTGCGCTATCGTAAAGGTTAAGCATCGCATTCAGAGCGTGATAATCCATCGTTTCCTGCGTCAGGCGTTCTGCGGTTGTCGTTGCCAAAATTCGGTTACTCCTTTACGAACGTTTTCGATATCGCTTTGCGTACCCATGAGTTCAAAGCGGTACAGCCACGGCACGCCGCATTTCCGGGCAATCACATCTCCGGCGCGGCCATATGCCTCACCAAAGTTGCGATTACCCGAAGCAATAACGCCGCGCAGCAACGCCCGGTTATGCTCGTCGTTTAAAAAGCGAATGACCTGTCGTGGCACCGCGCCAGCCGTACCGCCGCCGCCGTAAGAGGGCACGATCAGGATGTAAGGCTCGTCTACCTGAATCCGTTCCCGCTCATTGAGCGGGATGCGCACCGCGGGCAGCCCTAAACGTTCGATAAAACGCTGCGTATTTTCGGAGCTGCTGGAAAAGTAGACGAGCTGGCTCATGCACTGGCCGCGTGTGGCGCTGGATGCAGACGATTGATCATGTCCGGGCGGAAACCAGACCAGCTAAGATCGCCTGCAATCACAACCGGCAACTGACGAAAGCCCTGAGCACGCAGCGCTTCTGCCGCTTCAGGAACGCGATCGACATTAATCATTTCAAAATCAAAGCCCCGGTTTTCCATCGCCCGTTTGGTGGCGTGGCACTGGACGCAATCGTTACGAGTGTAAATAGTAATGCGCATGATTCGTATTTCCGTTTAAAATGAAGATACGGCGCGATGATACGCGTCGGGTTGTCTCTCTGTTGATACAGAGATACTAGATGTAGTTGAAAAAAGATTCAACCACACAAGATATGGGAATTTTAGATTGATTACGCCACCGATGAATGGCTCAACGGGGTAGGGGATTTTGTGTTTTTTTGCCGGGCAAATACCCGGCATCAAGAAGTTACATCCGCATGGAAACGGCCAGACGGTTAAAACAATTCATCAGCCCGATGGCAAACGTTAAGTCGCTGATCTCTGCTGCGCTGAAATGCTCAAGCAAAGGCTGATAAACCTCGTCTTCCGCATGGGTTCTGGCAATTTCGGTTACCGATTCTGCCCATGCCAGCGCCGCCCGCTCGCGTTCATCAAAATGATGGCTTACGCGCCAACCTGCCAGGGCGTCCAGTTTGTGCTGTGGCACGCCGGATTTGCGCAATGCTTTGCTGTGCATCTCCAGACAAAATGCGCAGCCGTTGATTTGCGAGACGCGCAAATAAACTAACTCCATCAACGTGGTATCCAGCGTGCTATTTTCCAGTGCCGTTTTGGCCTGCACTAGTGCGTTATACACTGCCGGGCTAAGTTCGTAGTAAGGCTGACGTAATGTAGTCATACAGTTTCTCCTCTTATTAACGCCCGCAATGTAGCACTATAATGGACTGTTAAAGAGAGCCATAAATTACCTAAAAAAGCAGACCAGATGTGGAAATTTTGCCTGTGCCGGTTGATGACAATGGACTGGATATCACAAGCGGAATACAAAATTATCCTGATGCGCGTTTTGCCCTGATAACACCAGCACACCAAAGTCCGCTGGGTGTGGCGCTCTCTTTAGCGCGCAGGCATCAGATACTGGAATGGGCAGATCGTAGTCAGGCATGGATTATTGAAGATGATTATGACAGTGAGTTTCGCTATCACGGTAAGCCGTTACCGGCGTTAAAAAGTCTCGACGCACCGCAGCGGGTAATTTATGCCGGAACATTCAGCAAAGCGCTATTTCCTGCATTGCGCTGTGCGTGGCTGGTGGTGCCGGTGAAGCAAATTACACAATTCCGCCACCAGGCGTCACTGGCTCCATGTGCGGTACCTGTTCTATGGCAGAACACACTGGCAGACTTTCTTCGCGAGGGGCATTTCTGGCGGCATCTGAAGAAAATGCGTCAGCATTATGCTCAACGTCGGCAATGGATTGAGCAAGCGTTGACGCAGCAAGGATTTCAGGTTGTGCCGCAGAAAGGTGGTATCCAGATGGTGATCAGAATGATAGGCGATGATATTGCCCATGCGCGTAAAGCCAATGCTGCAGGCCTTGCGGTGCAGGCACTTAGCGACTGGCGTATCCGTTCAAGTGGGGAAGGTGGATTACTGCTTTCGTTTACTAATATCGTTAACGAAGCTATGGCGCGACAGGTAGCACAACAATTACGTAAAGCCTTAAGCTAAAAAACCCCGAAGCCAGGCTTCGGGGTCAAAGACGCGTATTTATTATCATTTTTGCACTACGATTTGCGCATGCTTAACAGTGCGCCGATAAAAATACCCACCGCTGCCGCTGTACCCACACTACACCAGGGTCTTTCACGAACAAAAGAATCCGCGCAGCCAACGGCATCGCGCGCGGCTTGCTGGACGCGAGTACGACCATGCATTCGCGCCCTGGTTTCTTTCAGTAGAGCCTGCGCTTTACTACGAGCGGCTTCGGCTTCCCCTTTGGCGTCGCTGCCCCAGGACTTCAATACAGATTCGAGACTGTCAGCTAATTGATTGACATCATTCTGGATATCCTGCACGCCATCATCAACGTCGTTGCGGTTCGGTCGGTTAAACATATGATCCCCCATTAGAATTCGATGTAATTTTCAGTGTAGACCATAATTTTCTTAACTGAGGTTCATCGCGGCTTTATGGACTTTTCTGAAAGCGTTGTGAATGCGCAATCAGGTAAGGTAGGCCCGCGGTTGATAATAACGAGGATCAAATATGTATTTACGACCAGACGAGGTGGCGCGCGTACTTGAAAAAGTCGGTTTTACTGTCGATGTGGTAACCCAGAAAGCGTATGGTTACCGCCGTGGGGAAAATTATGTCTATGTTAATCGCGAAGCGCGAATGGGACGTACCGCCCTGGTGATTCATCCAACATTAAAAGAACGTAGTTCAACACTGGCTGAACCCGCTTCCGATATTAAAACTTGCGATCATTACCAGCAATTTCCGCTCTATTTAGCGGGTGAACGTCATGAGCATTACGGTATCCCGCATGGCTTTAGTTCGCGTGTTGCGCTTGAACGTTATTTGAATGGTTTATTTGGCGAAGCCAGTTAAAGACGCGACTGGCGATGCCAGTCGCGAAAAGAAGGGTCAGGCTTTTACCTGCTGGTAACGGCTGACTTTAAACAGTCGGCGGCAATAATCGAGGAAGTAGCCATAAACCGCCCCCATCAACATCGAAACAACGATGTTTGAACTGACCGCCGCCATAATCTGATGCCAGTCTGCGCCCACCACTAACAAGATCGCCACATACACCGGTGACTGGAACGTCACATAAGCCAGGATATCCGCCAGATTTTTTATCCAGCCCGACGGGCTAACTTTGCGTGCCGCGCGCATAAACAGATCGCGGTACATACCGTATGGCCATGCAATTAAGATGTTCACCGGAATCGCTACCAATCTGGAATAAAAAGACTGTTCGAAGCTCATTCCGGAGAGGAAAACTTCAATACACATGTTCACGACAGAACAGTAAACAACCATCGCGAACGTATCTGCAACTGCATGACGCAAGCGTGACTGCGGTGAGAACATGCTAATGCTCCTTAATAAAAGCGTAATGGGATGTTAATGGAGATGAAAGCAGTGGATCTCATTGCCATCTGCATTTTCGCATAGCGTATATCGCTGGCTATGACTAATCAATTAGTGAAAAATTTTTATTTAATCTGTTTTTGTAGATAAAATATTCCGTAACGGCGCGTTTTTTGTACATTGTGGATTTTTACATGCCGGTATGATTTATTTTTAATTAAATCAATTGGATATGTGTTTACCTTTATTTTCACTCATGAAGGTTTGGGGGTGAGGTAACGCTATAAGCGTAGAGAATTCGGTGTATGTAGTGACCGGGTCATTTTCAGCATTTTTTATGCCAGATAATGTACATTGACAGCAGAAAGCACCAGTGATAGATGTTTTCTTTTATTCGGTTGAGTTGCATTTTTATTCACTTTGGTTTTGTCAGGCTTGCGGAATTATCGAGCAGAGAGAGCAGCTCTGTTCACCAATAACCGAAATTACTCATCAAAATGGCTAATATATAATCTTGAAATTATTCTGAGAGTTTCAGAAAATAACAGCTGAAATAATCTCGTGCAGGACTGTAAATAGATTAAATTTTGTGGAAATATAATAAGTGATCGCTTACACTACGCGACGAAATACTTTTTTGTTTTGGCGTTAAAAGGTTTTCTTTATTATGTCCGTAATGTTACAAAGTTTAAATAACATTCGCACCCTTCGTGCGATGGCTCGCGAATTCTCCATTGACGTTCTTGAAGAAATGCTCGAAAAATTCAGGGTTGTCACTAAAGAAAGACGTGAAGAAGAAGAACAACAGCAGCGTGAACTGGCAGAGCGCCAGGAAAAAATTAGCACCTGGCTGGAGCTGATGAAAGCTGACGGAATTAACCCGGAAGAGTTATTGGGTAATAGCTCTGCTGCGGCACCACGCGCTGGTAAAAAACGCCAGCCGCGTCCGGCGAAATATAAATTCATCGATGTTAACGGTGAAACTAAAACCTGGACCGGTCAGGGCCGTACACCGAAGCCAATCGCTCAGGCGCTGGCAGAAGGTAAATCTCTCGACGATTTCCTGATCTAATTACTGAGGCCGGATGTCGCTGCTATGGCGCGTCCGGCGTCGCTTCTCAAGCTCGTTGGTTCCACGGCATCTTATCTAACAACCTTGCCATTCCACAAAAACCACTAATTCCTGCAAACAGTAACCCAGCACCAACAAAGCCGCTTAATAAGAAGAAAACGCTATTTACGGTATAACCCAGTACAACGCCGATTAATATTAAACCACCCGCGGCGATCTGCACCTGGCGCATTAACGGCAAGGATTGGGATTTATTTACCGCTACTGGCAATCCTGCTTTTTTCCAGCCATCAATCCCATCTTCGAGTAAAAAGATTTCTGCGGGGGCGGCAATCGCTGCTAATTTATCGGCGTTATTACTGGTGCGTTTACCTGACTGGCAGTGGAATATAATTTGCTCGCGACGTAATTTAGGCGGAAGACCTGACTGTTCCAGTACGGATAATGGAGCTAGATCTGCTTCAGGAATATGTTCACGAAGATATTCATCAGCATCACGAATATCGATTAACTTTGCGCCGCGTGCGATTAATTCTTGTGCATCATGCGGCGAAATGGTTGTCAAAGCCATAGTGACTCCTTACGGACAATAGACATTTTTCAGGGTGGCGATAATGGCATTTACCGCCTCATTTTTAATGGAATATAGAATGCGTTGGGCATCCCGTTGGCTGTCGATAAGCCCTTCGTCCCGCATACGAGCGAGATGCTGTGATGTCGCAGAGGCACTCAGTCCGGTAATGCGCGTCAGCTCTCCCGCGCTGGTGCCGGGGGAACCGCTAAGCATACACAGAATCAGCAACCGTTTAGGGTGGCTCATTGATTTCAATAAGGCCGCTGCCTGTTCGGCACTGGCCTGTAATTGTGCGAGTTCAGTCATAGTTATTTAAGTATTTTCTAAATTAAGTAAACTCTAAACTAAGAGTGCAACATATACCAGCCTCAGCCGCGTAAATGAGAGTAAAAGCGTACGCTGAAACTGGCAGGCTCCGCTAAAATTACTACGCTTAAGAGATAAAATCTCTTTTTAAACAATGAGTAATTTTCTTATAGGGAGTACATATGGGTTTCTGGAGAATCGTCATCACCATCATTCTGCCGCCGCTCGGCGTGCTGCTCGGTAAAGGGTTCGGTTGGGCGTTCATTATTAATATTCTGCTGACACTGCTTGGCTATATCCCCGGTTTGATTCACGCGTTCTGGGTGCAAACCCGCGATTAAACCTGTGCTCACCCCCGCGGCGTTAACGCGCCGCGTTCCTCTGCTACACTTTCTGAGTGTTTCCGTTAACGAATGAGGTAGCTATGGGTCTGTTCAATTTTGTGAAAGATGCCGGAGAAAAACTCTGGGACGCGGTTACAGGTCAGCACGATAAAGACGATCAGGCGAAGAAGGTGCAGGAGCATCTGAACAAAACCGGTATACCTGATGCCGATAAAGTGAACATTCAAATTGCCGACGGCAAAGCGACGGTCACTGGTGACGGCTTAAGTCAGGAGGCGAAGGAGAAAATCCTTATTGCGGTGGGGAATATTTCCGGTATTGCCAGTGTCGATGATCAGGTGAAAACGGCGACACCAGCCACTGCCAGCCAGTTTTATACCGTTAAGTCTGGCGACACTCTGAGTGCCATTTCCAAACAGGTCTACGGTAACGCTAATCTGTACAATAAAATCTTCGAAGCGAATAAACCGATGCTAAAAAGCCCGGATAAAATTTACCCGGGGCAAGTGTTGCGTATTCCTGAAGAGTAGTTAATTGCCAGCCATCGCCTGCTGGATAATGGGAATTGGCGTCAGTAAATGCTGGCGCATTAACTCACTGGCGCGCGCGGTATCTCGCGCCAGTACCGTCGCAGTCAGGGTCTGGTGCTGATCGTGTTTATCTTCCAGCATTTCCACCGAAAGCACTGTTCGCCGCAGCCAGATAAATCGATAACGCGCTGCCAGATCAAACAACCGTTCACGCATTTGCAGCAAATAGTAAGAACCACAGCCCGCCACAATTGCAGTATGAAACGCCTGATGACGCAGATCCCACTCATCAAGCATTTTCTCACTGGCGTCACAGGCCTCAAGCTTACTGAGCAGATGCGCCTTCGCAAGAACGTCTGCCTCCCATTCATCGCCACCGCGGGCAATCGCCAGATTCACCAACATCGCTTCCATATTGGCGCGGGCATCGAAAATATCGAGCAGCTCTTGCTCTGACATAGACGCCACCCGATACCCTTTTTGATTCACCACCGTGACCAGTCGTTCTGCCACCAGTTGCGAAAGCGCTTCCCGCAACGGCCCAACGCCAAGTGCATAACGCGATGTCAGCAAACTCATCCGTAATTTTTCATCCGGCTGAAAATTGCCGCGAATAATATCGTTCTTCAGCCAGCGATAGCCATCCAGAGAAGTAATGGTCATGGTGTGACTCCTGATCATTATCAGCGCGTATTATGAATGGGTGTTTTTTGCCACATTATCAGCTTTTTCCAGCGAGCCATAATTGGCACGGTACAGATAATCCCAATCGCTAATAAGCCGGTGGAGAGCACTTCTAACTGTTGCGCCGGGCGGAATAGCATCACTACCAACACAAAGGTAATAAAACCGATTACCAGCCAGGTGAGCCACGGATAAAGCCACATCCGCAGGCGAATTTCGCTTCCTTCTGCTCGCAGAATTTTGCGCATCCGCAATTGTGAAACGGCGATGACTAAATAAACCAGCAGGGCGATAGCGCCGGAGCTGTCGATCAGAAATTTAAACACCTTCGCAGGCGCGTAATAGTTCACCACCACCGTTAAGAATGCCGCGCCGGTGGAGAGTAACACCGCTACGTATGGGGTTTTACTGCGGTTGATTTTACCCATTACCGCGGGAGCATCACCGCGACGGCTTAAGGAGTAGAGCATCCTGGAAGCGGTATACAGTGCCGAGTTCAGGCAACTGGTTACGGAAAGTAATATCACGCAGTCCATGATTAATTTCGCATGAGGAATATTGAGCAATTCCAGAACCGAGCGATAAGAACCAACGGCTTTCAGCCCTGGCATATTCCACGGGATTAATGCAACAACGACAAAAATAGAACACAAATAGAAAATAGAGATACGCCAGATAACCGAGTTGGTGGCGCGGACAATATGTTTTTCCGGCGTGTCGGATTCCGCGGCGGCAATGGTGACAATTTCTGCGCCCATAAACGAGAACATGGTGATCAACATCGCGCTTAATACCGCACCGAAGCCGTTGGGCATAAAGCCGCCGCTATCCCACAATCTTGAAATACCGCTCACGTCGGCATACGGGTAAAAACCGCTAATTGCGACTGCACCAAGGAAAATAAAGGCCAGGATAGCGATGACTTTACACAGCGCCAGCCAGAACTCAAATTCGCCGTAGTTTTTAACGCTTAATAAATTACTGCCGGTTAAGGCGAGGGTAATGACGAGGGAAAATAACCAGATGGGAATGCCTGGAACCCACGAGTGCAGGATCATGGCGGCGATGTTGGCTTCAAGTGGGATAACCAGTACCCAAAACCACCAGTACAACCAGCCGATGGTATAGCCCGCCCAGCGGCCAATGGCTTTATCGGCATAGGTGGAAAACGAACCGGTATCGGGCGTGGCAACCGCCATTTCCGCCAACATCCGCATAATCATAACCACCAGTAATCCGGCGAACAGATAGGCCAGTAATACCGCCGGGCCCGCTTCGGCGATGGCGACGCTGGAACCGACAAACAGACTTGCGCCGATAACACCGGCAATAGACAACATGGTGACGTGGCGTGACTTCAGCCCGCCGCCTAACTCATGTGGTTGCGATGATTGCCCCATCCTGAATCCTCTCGAAAGTGTGTCACTTGGGAGAGCGCCCCGACATTTCCCGCGTCGGGTCACGCGTTTAATTGTTATTGGTTCTTTTTGCCGGAGAGCGGCTCCGCCTTATCCGGCCGACATAGATTTATTCCTGTTCACGTACAGATTGTCGGATGCGGCGTAAACGCCTTATCCGACCTGGATTCTCGTAGGCCGGACAAGACGCGCAGCGTCGCCTCCGGCATGGTGCGGTGCTACTGCTTCGCCTCAGCAAAACACTGGCTGATGATCTCCAGACCCTGACGGATCTGAGCGTCTTCAATGGTGAGCGGTACAAGGATGCGCAGCACGTTGTAATACGGGCCGCAGGAGAGAAGAATCAGACCCTTATCGCGGGCGCGTGCCACGATCTCGGCGGTGAGTTTTGCGTCCGGTTTGCTGTGATCGCCATCTTCAAACAGCTCGATGGCGATCATCGCCCCCAGCCCGCGTACGTCGCCGATCTCCGGGTGTTTTTCGGCGATCGCCAGCAATCCGTCTTTCAGCTTCTGCCCCAGAACGTTGGCTTTTTGCAGCAGATTTTCCTGCTCGAACACCTTCAACACTTCCAGCGCCGCTACGCAGGCAATCGGGTTACCGGCATAGGTGCCACCCAGTCCGCCCGGTGCGACGGCGTCCATCACTTCCGCGCGCCCGGTGACGCCCGCCAGCGGGAAGCCGCCTGCGATCGATTTCGCAAAGGTGGTGAGATCCGGCGCCACGCCCATCTGCTCCATCGCAAACAGCGTGCCGGTACGCCCCGCGCCGCTCTGCACTTCATCGGCAATCAGCATGATCCCGTGTTCGTCACACAGCGCGCGTAAACGCAGCATAAAGGCTGGTGTTGCGGCGTAGAAACCGCCTTCGCCCTGAACGGGCTCAATCACGATGGCGGCGATATCTTCCGGCGCGGCGTCATTTTTGAAGATCCGGTGGATGCTGGCGATAGCGTCATCCTCGCTTATGCCGTGCAGCGGGCAAGGATAAAGCGCGCGATAAACATGACCCGGCATCAGCCCCATGCCCGCAGAGTATGGATTCACCTTGCCGGTCAGCGCCAGTGTGTAATGCGTGCGCCCGTGATACGCACCGCTAAAGGCGATAGTACCGCTACGTTTAGTGGCGGCGCGGGCGATTTTCACCGCATTTTCCACCGCTTCGGAACCGGTCGTAACCAGCAGAGTTTTCTTGGCAAAATCGCCCGGCACCTTCTGATTCATAATCTCGCACAGCTCAAGATACGGCTCGTAAGCCAGCACCTGGAAGCAGGTGTGCGACAGTTTTTTCAACTGCGCTTCCACCGCCGCAACCACTTTCGGATGCAGGTGCCCGGTATTGAGCACCGCAATCCCGCCCGCGAAATCAAGATACTCACGGCCTTCAACGTCCCACACCCGGCAGTTTTCCGCGCGGTCAGCGAAAATCGGGTAAATTTGCCCAACGCCACGGGGAATCGCCTGACTGCGGCGCTGCATTAACTCTTTATTGCTGCTCATTCGCATTCTCCAGTTAAAGACCGATGCACATATATTTGATTTCTAAGTAATCTTCGATGCCATACTTCGAACCTTCACGACCCAGACCCGAGGCTTTAATGCCGCCAAACGGGGCCACTTCATTGGAAATAATGCCGGTGTTGATGCCGATGATGCCGTACTCCAGTGCTTCGCCCACGCGGAAGACGCGGCTTAAATCACGGGCGTAGAAATAGGCTGCAAGTCCAAATTCGGTGTCATTGGCTTGCGCAATCACATCGGCTTCATCTTTAAAACGGAACAGCGGGGCGAGGGGGCCAAACGTCTCTTCTTTCGACACTTTGGCGTTAGCCGGAACGTCCACCAGAATGGTCGGCTGGAAGAAGTTACCGCCGCGTTCATGTGCTTTACCGCCGCAAACCACGCGCGCGCCTTTCTCCAGCGCATCGGCAATATGCTCTTCCACTTTTGCTACCGCTTTTTCATCGATCAGCGGCCCGATGGTGACGCCTTTCTCCAGCCCGTTGCCGATGTGCAGTTTGCTCACCGCCTGCTGCAATTTTTCGGCAAAGCGGTCATACACGCCGTTCTGCACATACAGGCGGTTGGCGCAGACGCAGGTTTGCCCGGCGTTACGGAATTTCGAGGCCAGCGCGCCTTCCACGGCTTTATCGAGATCGGCATCGTCAAAGACAATAAACGGTGCGTTGCCGCCCAACTCCAGCGACACTTTTTTGATGTCTTTCGCGCACTGTTCCATTAACTGACGGCCAATTTCGGTCGAGCCGGTAAACGACAGCTTGCGCACCAGCGGGTTGCTGGTCAGTTCGTTACCGACCGCGCCCGCCGAACCGGTGACCACGTTAAACACGCCAGTCGGAACGCCCGCGCGAATCGCCAGTTCTGCCAGCGCCAGCGCAGAGAACGGCGTCTGACTGGCGGGCTTCAGCACCATCGTGCAGCCTGCCGCCAGCGCCGGACCTGCTTTACGGGTAATCATCGCCGCCGGGAAGTTCCACGGCGTGATAGCCGCGGTGACGCCAATCGGCTGCTTGATAACAATCAGGCGTTTATCGGCCTGATGACCGGGAATGGTGTCGCCATAAATACGTTTGCCTTCTTCGGCAAACCACTCAATAAATGAGGCGGCGTAGCTGATTTCGCCTTTCGCTTCAGCCAGTGGTTTGCCCTGTTCGAGGGTCATCAGGCGCGCTAAATCGTCCTGATGCTCCATCATCAAATTGAACCAGTTGCGCAGAATGTTGGCGCGTTCTTTGGCGGTGAGCGCACGCCAGGCGGGCAGAGCGCGGTTGGCGGCGTCGATAGCGGCGCGGGTTTCATCAGCGCCCATTTTGGGTACGCTACCCAGCTTGTCGCCGTTCGCCGGATTGGTGACGTCGATGACCTCGCCATTGTTGGCGTCCAGCCATTCCCCGTTAATCAACGCCTGCTGGCGGAATAAGTTACTGTCGTTAAGTTTCATTGTTACGTCCTGTTTTCAAAGGTTATTGATTAAATGCGGCGTGTAAGGCATCCACACTACGTGCCGCTCGCAGCGTGCGTCCGGGGTTACTCTGGCTTGCCAACAGCGTTTGTACCTTGCTGACAATATGCGCACCAATAGGAATTGCTGATGTCGCTGCCGGGGAGGGCGCATTGCAGGTGTGGATCGTGCGCGGGGTGGTGACAAACAGAAAATCGTCAATCAGCTTGCCGTCCGGCGATACCGCCTGCGCCCGCACACCTGCGGGCCAGGGCTGGAGATCGCTTAACGAAAGCCGGGGACAATACTTTTGCACCAGCCGCAGATAGCCGCTTTTGCACAGCGAGTTTTTCATCTCGCCCAATCCTGAGCGTAGATGGTTTTGCAGCACCCGGCGAATCCCCGACGAGCCTAAAATCTCCAGCGTGTCACTAAACGAGAAATCGCGCTTGCGATAGCCTTCGCGTTTAAAAGCCAGCACCGCGTTTGGCCCGACGGTCACGCTGCCATCGATCATGCGGGTGAGATGCACGCCCAAAAATGGCATCGCGGGGTCGGGAATGGGGTAAATCAGGTGGTTAACAATCTGGTTATGCTCCGGCGCAAGGCGGAAATACTCGCCACGGAACGGGCAGATAATAAAGCCCGGTTCGAGGCCGAGCATTTTCACCAGCCGGTCAGCCATCAGCCCGGAACAGCTAATCAGCGTCGATGCTTCATATTCACCGCCCTGACGGGTACGTATCACCACGCCGTTTTTATGCTCACTGAGGGCGCTGACTTCGGCGTTATAAATAATCTCGCCGCCTCTGGCCTGGAAGATTTTTGCCATCGCCGCCGTCACTTCGCGATAGCTGACAATGCCGCTGGACGGCACAAAAATGCCGCCAAGCCCGGTGATATTCGGTTCGCGCTCGCGCAGTTCCTCGGCGTTTAACCACTCGCGCTCGATACCGTTCGCCGCCGTGCGTTCCCACAACGCGCGCATCCGTTCCATTTCGAGTTCAGAGGTGGCGACCAGCATCTTGCCGCAGTTGTCGTAGCGAATGCCGTTTTGATCGCAAAAGACTTTAGTGGCACGGTTCCCCGCCAGGCAAAACTGCGCCTTCAGGCTGCCGGGCGTGTAATAGACTCCGGCATGGATCACGCCGCTGTTGTGGCCCGTCTGGTGACAGGCCGGGCCGGACTCTTTTTCCAGCAACGCAATGCGGGCATCCGGATAAACATCAATCAGTTGCATGGCGGTCGACATGCCGATGATGCCGCCGCCAATAATCAAAAAATCATACATCCGCTCAATTCCTTTGCGCTTACTGATGCGTCTGGTAGTGGTGAGTGGCGTAAGCGAAATAGCCACGCTGACGCATCAGTTCACGGCACAGATCCGGGTGCGGAGTAAAGCGGTCGCGACCGTGCAGCCAGAACAGGTTGTTAATCAACAGGAATTTGCCAACGGGAACGGGTACAGAAAGAATGCCTGTACTGGTTTCAATGGCGTCCGAAAGCTCGCTCAACCACACGCCTTCTTCGAAGTCTTTCGGCTGGACAAACTGGTCGATATAGCGCATCACCGGGCGGCCCTGCTGATCGACATCGAACACCGGATGGAAGACATCTTTGCTGACGTTTTTGCTCGGCGGCGCGGCAAAGCGCATCGGACGGCGCGCCAGCGGATGGCGGAAAAAGTGGTCCAGATGTTCCCAGTCATCGAGATGCAGCAGCAGCGAGTTACCGCCCTGCATGTTTTGCTCGTCGATTTTCATCATCAGCACGTAATCAGTGATCTCTTCAACGTAAGTGCCGTCGTTGTGCAGCTCCATTACGCGGTGCGGCTGACGAAGATAGCTGTCTGAGTTATCAACATTTTTCACCACGAAACGCGCGTAATACTGACCGCTCATGGCGTCAAAATTGGAGCGACCAATCAGATGCGCCACCGCCGTCGCCAGCTTCACCATCTCATCCGCCTGCGCGACATCATCGATACCCACCGCATTGATCAACAGCGCACCTTCAGCGCGGTTTAACAGGGTCTTCAACAGCAGCGGTTGCAGCTGATTCGCACACAGATCGTCGAGAATTTTGCCTACCCGAAAACGCAGAAACGATTTGTACTCCAGCGCCTGCACGGGCCACTCGGCAACCTGTTCGAGGAACCGATTGGTCGTCTGTTCGGTGAAGGTGAGTTCCGGCAGACGCGGGGATTGCGCCGACGGGATGAGAGTGAATCCGCTATAGTCCTGGCCTGAATCGACAGCGTTATTTTGTACGGCGGTCAGTGCATTCATCAGAAGCGATCCTCTTATGAGATGTAGGGTGACATGGCGATGCTCATTTCGTAGCCATAATCTAAAAATATCTACATTTCTGAAAAATGCGCATAAAAGTTACATATTGTTTTCTTATTGTGATCAAAAATAACAAATTAATAACAAATAATGTGAGGGATAAGAATTGGGTTGAAAGGAAATGAATAATTAAAACAATATATTAAGTGTGCTTATACTCTTTTTCGAACTGGTGGCATTTGTTTAAATGCTATTTAAACTGCTTTTCCAGAGTTCAACTTACTGAGTTCCGTGTCGACTAATGTGAGTAAGATCAATCGCATCCAACCTATGTTACTTGATGGAATCGATAACAATATTAATGAATATACAGATTCCGGGAAGGCTGGCTATGGGAGCAAATTATTCTCTTTCTGGCAACGGGTAAATAACAGTGACCATTTGTCGAGAAGCTGATACTGAGCTGAGGGATACTGTATATGTCTGGACTGTAATTGGATGAATTCTATTCAGGGCGGGTCAGGACCAATAAAAAAGCCCGCATCAGCGGGCTTTAATGTCATAGGGAGTCGCGACTCCGTTGCGTATCCTTTTTTGTCTCCTCACCGTCTGGTCGGTGTCCTGCTGAGACTTATAACTTCCTGTTTTTGTTGGTGTAGTCCTTACACCGTCCAATCATGATTGGTGGAGCTGGCGGAGTTTGAATAAATATTGTATTGCTTTGATTTTTAATGATTTTGTTTAATTCAGTTTTTGTGCGTATACCTAATCGTATACCAATGGCTGTAAGTTAATGTGAAATGAAAGCGCATTTTTACTTGGATTGATGCTATATCGTACAGGAAAAAAATTTTTTTTCGGAAGAACTGTTCACACTGTTCACCTTTCTGTTTTTTCCTTTTATTTCAGTTGGATAGGTGGTAAATAATGGGTGAAGGGTGAACATTCGATTCTTCACCTCCGGCATTCTGCCGGTGTGACTCATACCGGCGATTAATCCTCCGCACTGAAAATCACACAGGAAGAAAAAAAGTTTTTTTTGATTTGATTGTTCACACTGTTCACCTTTCGTTTTTCTCTTTTAATTTCAGTGTGATAACGGGTGAACATACGGTGAAGGGTGAACACTGGATTGTTCACCTTCGGGGGATTCAGGGATGAAAAAAGACCGGCAGATGCCGGTCAGATGAGTCATGATGGTCAGGTTGTTGCAGGGTCGTCACATTTTGGCAGCCAGTCGCCGTAGCTTTCCTCTTTCAGCGTCAGGTTGGTCTGTATCCCCTGTTTGGTATGGCGCTTCTCGTAATTCAGTCCGTATTCCTTCAGCATCACCGGCAGCCCCAGCCCGAACATTTTCAGACTGAGTACATTCCGGTAGCCGTTTGCCTCCATGTAGGCCAGATAGGCGTGATAGAGGTATTTACGGTAATTACGCGGGATGATACTGGCGTTCCCCATATACATGCCGCTGGTCTGCGGCAGGGTTTCCAGATAGCCGATAAAATCAAACGTCGGGTCGGCATCCCGTTTGATGTTCAGTGCCTCGTCTGAGTTCTGCTGGGACTGAAGCAGTGACCGGGCGAGCATCGGGTCGCTGAACTTCTGCATCAGGTGACGCACGATGACCGCCAGCTCGCGGGTGATTTTGTCCTTAAGCTGCGGGTCGCGCTCCTGCGGGGCTATCTGTTCCGGGAAGTGAATAATCACCCGCCGGCGTGACACGCCGCCGCTGCGGTCGGTGAAGCGCATCGGGTTATTGTTCACGGCCAGAATTACCGCCGGGATGTGCGTGGAGTACGCATCCCGGTATTTCGGGTCAACGGACACCGCATCGCCGCCGGTGATGGCCTTGAGTCCGGCTCCGTCGCCGCTCCATTTTTCCTGGTCCGGCAGGCGTATCAGTGAGAAGCCAGTTAACGCGGCACGTTCACGCGGGGATTCCAGCGTCTCGATGGTGGCCGACGTGGCGTTATCCTCACCAGCCAGCAGGGTGGCTATTTCGGCCATGATACTTTTGCCGCTGCCGCCGGGACCGGTCACCTCCAGAAAGAGCTGCCAGTCGTAGCGGTTTGCCAGCACCATAAACAGTGCGGCCAGAATCACGTCGCGTTTTTCCGCACGGCCACCGGCGGCACGGTCAAGCCAGCGCCAGAACGCGGGAGCGTGGGTTTCCAGCGTTTCACCTTCCACCGGCGGGGTGAAATCCACATCGCACAGGGTGCGCATCCAGTGTGACGGACTGTGCGGGTGGAACGTGCCGTTCTGCGTGTCGAGCACGCCGTTACGAAAGCCAATCAGGCGGCGGGAGGGGGCTTCCTGTTGCGGAATAATCAGCTTCAGGGTGTCCACCACGAAGGCCACCTTCCCGGAGGAGAACGGCGCGCGCAGCCGCTGAAACAGCCCGGCCACATCCCGGGCAAAGTCCTGTGGTGGCAGCACCTTCCAGACACCATTTTCATAACGGGACAGAAGCTGGCCGTTGGCATCGACCGCGAGCGCCTCGCCGTAATGCTCATAGATACGCATGGCCTTTTCGCTGGTACTCATGGCGGAAAACTCCGCTTCGCTCATGGTGTCGAACGGGCTTTCAGCCGGTGGCCGGATGGCATCGTAAATGGCCTTACGGGTGGCCTCCCCGCCGTACTGCGTGAAGGCATCATTCCAGTCACCGAAGACCGGCGGCAGGGCAACAACGCCCTCACACGCATCTGCGGCTGCGGCGGCTTTTGTCTGGCCGTCACCGCTGAGGTCACGGTCTGCGGCAAGGACAATCTGACAGGCCGGATACTTCTGTCGGGCAAGGCTGGCCAGAGAAAGGAGGTTCACGGAAGAAAGCGCCACCATCACCGTTTCACCGGTCAGGTGATGCACGGTAAGTGCGGTCGCGTATCCCTCCGCTATCCACAGACGTTTTCCTGCCTGATTCTGTCCTTCAAGGGTGTGACAGGTGCCCCTGACCTGTCCGCCTTTCAGGGTGCGCTTACGGCCGTCAGCACTGATTAACTGAAGGTTAACCAGTTCGCCGCTGTCGTCATACAGTGGCACCACAAGGTCACCGGCGCGCCAGCTCACGCCACCGGCTCTGTGTGTGCCGGTCAGCATCCGGCATTCCCGGCCGGGAAAGCCCTTGCGGGTCAGGTAGGCGTTACCGGTTCCGGGACAGGTTTTCGCCATCAGGGTTTGTGCCAGTGCGGCGGCGTTCTTCCGGGCAGCGTCTGTTTCAGCAACGGCGGCGGTCGTCACTGCCGGGTCAGCCGGTGGCAGGCTGCCGGTCACGGCAGCCACCTTTGCGGCCGCGTCGGACGGGGAAACACCAAACACCTTTTCAACCAGTTTCAGGCCGTCACCGGCACCACACTGATTGCAGTACCAGGTGCCGCGCCCCTCCCTGTCATCAAAACGGAAGCGGTCACTCCCGCCACAGACCGGACAGGGCTGATGACGGTTCTTCAGCACCTGAATCCCCAGCGCCGGGAGAATACGCGGCCAGTGGCCGAGCGCATGGCTGACGGTGGCGGTTACGTTCATTTTCATGGTGTTGTTCTCCTTCAGTGCAGTACCGGCGCTTTTATGTGACGGGCACAGAGTTCATCCATCACAACCAGCCCGAGAAAGGACAGCGACGGCGCGGCCTTCAGGGGGCCGGATTCCATTAAATCTTCCAGCAGGGCACAGGCTATCTGACGCCCTTTTTCCTCACCGTGCTGGCGCAGATAAAAGCCCTCCAGCTCAGCGGCGATGGCCGCCTCCAGTGACTCAAGGGTGAGATGCGGGTAGCGGTGCTGACGTTCGCACACGGTCAGCCAGGCACAGGCGACAGCGCGACGGTAAAGGGCTGCGCGTAAGACGGGCGGTAAGGGTGTTTTCATTTGCTTTCCTCCCTGTGACAGATGACTGCATTCCGTGCCGGTTGCATTAACTGATAAGGCATATCTGCGTCTCCTGAAGACGTGCGTATCCCTGCGCGAATACGCACATTTAATTTTTCGGGTGTCGTTTTTTAATTACAGATAATTGCGGTAACTGTTATCCGGGGTGGTTTCCGGGTCAGGCTCCGTGCGGGGAATTTCCCGCCATTCCCGCGCCACCGGTGCCGCCCGGCTGACCGGAACAGGGTCCTGCGGGTAAATATCCAGATATTTCTCCCGCCATTTCTGTAATTCCGGGTCTCCGGCCATTTCTTTCAGTACCGCATGCCGGTTTACGGGGCTGCGTTTGAACAGGTCAGGACGGTCACAGGTAAATTCCCGCAGAAAACGCCCCAGCGGGATGTCTGTGGTGCGCCCGTCAGCGAGGATACGCACAAGGATACTGAATTTACGGCGGTACGGATTCCAGACAATGTCCGGGCAGCGGTACGGCATTTCCCACGGAATACCGTCTTCCAGAATGCCGACCACGGCCACATCGGGAAAACCGGCAGAACGGTAAATCTCACCGGGCTGGGGAAAATCAAACATGCGTCCTGTCTCCCCGGTCTTTCTGCTGGGCGAGAAAATCGCGGCACAGGCCTTTGGCTTTCAGCTCATTCAGCACAAAATCAATATCTTCATTCAGGTAGCTGAAAATATGCGGAATGTAGAGCTGATGCAGGCCGGAGAGTTCACGGTGAATCAAATCACCCCCAACAAACTGGGATACGGCGCTGGCGCGGTTGAGCTTATGGTAAGCCTCAATGCTGAGGTGTTCACGGGCGTCATGACGCGCTGAGACGGTCTGAGGGGCTTTTTTATTACGCACGGGACACCCCCATCACCGGCAGACGGGCAGCAAGGGAGAGCACATAGTCACGGACAAGGGAACGGCGGGCGCTGCGTTCATCACCGGCGACGGTGCGAAGCATACAGATACGGGGATGACGGTCTGCGCGACGGACAGCCGCAAACACAAAGACAAATTCAGGGTGTGAGGGGGTAAGGGTTGTAGCCATGATGGCAGCCTCCTGTGAATAGCAAATAACGCTATCGCCGGAGTTCTCACGCTCGATGGCGATAGCCCAGACGGGGGTGAGAATACCGGCTTCACAGGATACCGGCCAGCCCGGAGGCTGCCCCGCCTGAGCTACCATTGACTCTGCGGCATAATGAGCGGACGCGGGCAGGATGCACGGAATGCCATCTGCACGACTGACCACACACCACACCATAATCTGGCGCTCTGTGGCATTGATTGCGACACAAAAAAAGACGCGTGGCGCGTCATATGTCGCCTGTGAATTGCTCGGGTTCTCACGCCCGGCTGCCGATTTTGCGGCAGCGGAAAAACTATATCCGCAAATGCCGGAAAAAGGCAAGCCAGAAAAAGGGAGTTTTTGCAGAGCGGGCATCATCATGCGTCGTACCCCCGTTTGCGTCCGGCAATGCGCCCGGCCATCCATGCGGTGACTTCAGAGTGCAGCCAGGCCACATTTTTACCGCCAAGACTCACCTGCGGCGGAAATTCCCCCTTACGGATGAGTTCATAGATGGTCGAGCGTGACAGGCCGCACAGGTGCATCACTTCCGGAAGACGTAAAAAACGCTCCTGTGTGATGTCCGGCAGCGGCATCAGTGGCGTCACAGGGGCGGGAGACGGGGAAGAAAAAACAGCTTGCATCGGGCTACCTCGTTAATGTCCATACAGCACCGGATAAGTCCGTCCGGCTTCGGGTAGCGCTTTATTTTGTGAATATTTTCAGCAGACGCAACAGGGGGGATTTGTTCCGGCAGCCTTACAATGCTTGTGTATTTTTTGTTCATCTCCACTTAAAGTCATTTAAAGCCACTTAAAGCAATTCGTAATTTTTATAGTGAAATACAAATCGTTTTTTCTTATTCATTCCCGGCGAATTAATAAAAACAAACAGTAATAAACAGCACAAAAAGCCCATCAACGGGTGAACAGTGGTGAACAGACGGTGAACAGTCATTACTGCGATTGTTCACCCTTTAACTTACTGTATTACTTATCTTTTTTCTTATGGTGAACAGAGGTGAACAGTAAAATATAAAAAAAATAAACAGTAAGCCGTTTTTTCCAGCGACCTTTTCCTGGCTTGCCGGTGTGAGGATGAGTCTCCTGTGTCAGGGCTGGCACATCTGCAATGCGTCGTGTTGTTGTCCGGTGTACGTCACAATTTTCTCAACCTGAAGTGACGAGGAGCCGGAAAATGTCTGACAACACCATCCCTGAATATCTGCAACCCGCACTGGCACAACTGGAAAAGGCCAGAGCCGCCCACCTTGAGAACGCCCGACTGATGGATGAGACCGTCACGGCCATTGAACGGGCAGAGCAGGAAAAAAATGCGCTGGCGCAGGCCGACGGAAACGACGCTGACGACTGGCGCACGGCCTTTCGTGCAGCCGGTGGTGTCCTGAGCGACGAGCTGAAACAGCGCCACATTGAGCGCGTGGCACGCCGGGAGCTGGTACAGGAATATGACAATCTGGCCGTGGTGCTGAATTTTGAACGCGAACGCCTGAAAGGGGCGTGTGACAGCACGGCCACCGCCTACCGGAAGGCACATCATCACCTTCTGAGTCTGTATGCAGAGCATGAGCTGGAACACGCCCTGAATGAAACCTGTGAGGCGCTTGTCCGGGCAATGCATCTGAGCATTCTGGTACAGGAAAATCCGCTCGCCAACACCACCGGGCATCAGGGCTACGTCGCACCCGATAAGGCTGTCATGCAGCAGGTGAAATCATCGCTGGAACAGAAAATAAAACAGATGCAAATCAGCCTCACCGGCGAGCCGGTTCTCCGGCTGACCGGACTGTCAGCGGCAACACTCCCGCACATGGATTATGAGGTGGCAGGCACACCGGCACAGCGCAAGGTGTGGCAGGACAAAATAGACCAGCAGGGAGCAGAGCTTAAGGCCAGAGGACTGCTGTCATGATTTACTGCCCGTCGTGTGGACATGTTGCTCACACCCGTTGCGCACATTTCATGGACGATGGCACCAAGATAATGATTGCACAGTGCCGGAATATTTATTGCTCTGCGACATTTGAAGCGAGTGAAAGCTTTTTCTCTGACTGTAAAGATTCAGGAATGGAATACATTTCAGGCAAACAGAGATACCGCGATTCACTGACGTCAGCCTCCGGCAGCATGAAGCGCCCGAAAAGAATGCTTGTTACCGGATATTGTTGTCGGAGATGTAAAGGCCTTGCGCTGTCAAGAACATCGCGGCGTCTGTCTCAGGAAGTCACCGAGCGTTTTTATGTGTGCACGGATCCGGGCTGTGGTCTGGTGTTTAAAACGCTTCAGACCATCAACCGCTTCATTGTCCGCCCGGTCACGCCGGACGAGCTTGCAGAAAGCCTGCATGAAAAACAGGAACTGCCGCCAGTACGGTTAAAAACACAATCATATTCGCTGCGTCTGGAATGAGGGCTGCCGGTTAACACCGGCCGTCGCCGCACACCGTATTTTTATTCTTCAGCATGATGAGAAAGAGATAACGATGGAAAGCACAGCCTTACAGCAGGCCTTTGACACCTGTCAGAATAACAAAGCAGCATGGCTGCAACGCAAAAATGAGCTGGCTGCGGCCGAACAGGAATATCTGCGGCTTCAGTCAGGAGAAGGCAGAAACGTCAGTCGCCTGGACGAATTACGCAATATTATCGAAGTCAGAAAATGGCAGGTGAATCAGGCCGCCGGTCGTTATATTCGTTCGCATGAAGCCGTTCAGCACATCAGCATCCGCGACCGGCTGAATGATTTTATGCAGCAGCACGGCACAGCACTGGCGGCGGCACTGGCACCGGAGCTGATGGGCTACAGTGAGCTGACGGCCATTGCCCGAAACTGTGCCATACAGCGTGCCACAGATGCCCTGCGTGAAGCCCTTCTGTCCTGGCTTGCGAAGGGGGAAAAAATTAATTATTCCGCACAGGATAGTGACATTTTAACGACCATCGGATTCAGGCCTGACGCGGCTTCGGTGGATGACAGCCGTGAAAAATTCACCCCTGCGCAGAACATGATTTTTTCGCGTAAAAGTGCGCAACTGGCATCACGTCAGTCTGTGTAAAATTCCCCGAAAATCCTCCCGTTTTTACTGAAAAAAGCCATGCATCGATAAGGTGCATGGCTTTGCATGCGTTTTCCTGCCTCATTTTCTGCAGACCGCACCATTCCCGGCGCGGTCTGAGCGTGTCAGTGCAACTGTATTAAAACCGCCCCGCAAAGCGGGCGGGCGAGGCGGGGAAAGCACTGCGCGCTGTGGGTGCATAACCAAAAGTTTTGATGTCGTAAATATGCGCAAGATACTGGTTTCTGAAACTCGAGGTTGATATCTTACTTGTCAAAAGGATATGAGATAAGGAGTGTATAAATGGCCAGGCCGTTACCACTGAATAAAGATTTGATAGTTTGTGTACCTAGTAATTATTCCAATACCTCGAGAGGGAAGTTTTTCGAGAATTTTTGCGCTGATATACTCCGCCGGCAATCGTATAGAATTGATGGTATGGAAGTCAGAAAATCTGGCATGGAAATTGATATTCAGGCTACTCATACACCATCAAATGAAAAGCTGTATGTAGAATGTAAATTCATGCAGCAAAAAGTTGATTCATCTGTGGTTGATTTGGCATTTTCTCAAGCATTTAGGTTGAGAGTTAAAAAAATTGCACTTTTTTCAATTTCTGATTTGGGTAAAGATGCTCAGTCAACGCTTGAGGATTATAGACTTGATGAGCGTATAGATTATTCTTTTTTTGATAAAAAAGAGATTCTTATATCTATACTTGCAACAGGTAAGGTTGAGGATATTCCAACAGATGACATTCCGGCAAAATATACTAGTGCAACACTTTTAGTTCATCCTGAAATAGAAATGACTTGGCTTTTGCAAGAAGTTGAAAATGGTAGCCCTATAAGAGTGGTGCCGTTCGCTATAAATAAAAATAGTAAAATTCCAAGTGTCAGTCGCATAAGTGATATTATAAAGGAGCAAGGGCTTTTTGAAGGGTTGGAAGTAACTGATTTTTATATATTATCTGAACCGGAACAAACTGTTTCGTCTTCAAAATTATCTGAAAATTACGAAAGGGAAATTGTCAGTGAAATAATTCTTGCTGACGATTTTATGGATTATAAGCCATGTCAGCCGAAAGACTTTGTTGGTCGCGAATATATACAGAAAGAAGTTTGGGATTATCTTGAGAATGTTAGAGGAAATAGCTCTCAAAGTAGAGTCCTATCACTTATAGGCGGTTCAGGAAATGGAAAGTCATCTTTAATAGCAAGGCTATCCTCAAGATTTAAAAATCAAAAATGGAAGAATAAATTCTTCCTTACACCAGTCGATGTCCGTTCTGCTAGAGGCGGACGTTTTGTGGCAGAAGCTGTCGTTAAAGCTTTCAGCAGTGCGATCAAAGAAGGTTTTATCGAATATGAAAAACCATTCCTGATTGAGAGTGTTACGGATATCATAGGATCTGAGAGTGTTCAGGAATGTTTAAAATACCTTTCCGAACATGATAAGGTATTGACTATTTTCTTTGATCAGTTCGAAGAAGTCTTTATGAAAGAGGAACTATTCGGGCTATTTAAAGAATTTGAACGATTCGCACTCGATGTCTCGGCACTACAAAGCAATTTAGTTGTAGGGTTCTCATGGAGAACTGGTATTACTTTAGGGGATGAAAATCCAGCGTACTCAATGTGGAATCGGCTAAAAGATTATAGGGTTGAAAAGAAACTTGAGCCTTTTGATCTAAAAGATTCATCTAAATTAATTAATAGTTTCGAGCTAAATACAGGGTTTAAATTAAATAAACCTTTACGCACGCGTCTTATTCAGCAAGCTCAAGGTTATCCATGGTTATTGAAAAAGCTTTGTATTCATGTATTCAAAAAACTAAAAGGAGGTATCTCACAGGATCAAATGTTGGTTAGTCAACTACAGATCTCAAATTTATTTCATGAGGATTTAGATAGGCCTGAAAAACAAAATTCATGTTTAAAATTTGTGGCAAAGAACTCTCCGATTAGTCAATATGAAGTTACTAAAGAGTTTGGGAGTGATACTGTTTTAGAGCTAATTTCAGATAGGATGGTAATTAAAACAGGTGAAAAATTATCAGTGTATTGGGACGTTTTTCGAGATTACTTGAAAGGAAATGACCTTCCAGTTATACCATGGTCATATATGCCATCAACATCTCCGAAAATGGTTTTGTTAATTCTTGATGTTGTAAACTCGTTCAAAACCATTAGCTTGGATGAACTGCAAACTAAACTAAAATATAGTCGGGGAACATTAATAAATGTTTTAATGGATTTGCAGTATTTTGTTCTCATAGACAGAGATTTAAATGGGAATATAGTTTGTAAACAGACTATCACAAATGTCCCTGAGTTTCTTCGTGAGCATTTTAAGAGTCATAGTGTTTTGTTAGAATTGGCAGAGAATATTGTTGATGCCGATTTAAGAAGAGTTCCTATCGATAAGTATGAATCTATAATAGCCCATACTTATAAGAATAAAGACGGTGGTTATCCTAAGTCTTATAGTTCAAAATTATTGGCTTGGTTACAATTTACGGGGCTGATAGCGGTTATCGGGAAATCTGTGGTTATATATGATGGCGAGTTGTTTTCCCCAGCATTTGGGGCGATTGATCTAGATAAAAGAGGGGCACGTAATAGAAGAGGATCACTTTTCTTAGCTGCTACTTCGCCAGAAAAAACACTCGAAGTTGCCGAGTATCTGTGCGCCAATAAAAAAATGAGCCATTCATTCATTCAGGCGAATAAACATAGGAATGCAGTGCAGGATTTAATTTCTTTAGGTTTTTGTTCTCGACAAGATGATGGTGTGGTGATAAATAATAAAATAGAAGTTATATTAGAAAGCATCAGCCTTGAAAGGGCTTTAGCTAGGTTAGTCACTGAATCTCCAGCTATCAAAATATTAAATGCTTATGTAAATAAATTTGGCGATGATGATAAGAAAATGATGGGGGCAGCACTAGCAAAAGAACTTGAGAGAACATGGACACCTGCATCTACTACTAGATATATTTATGCACTAATGAGATATCGAAATTTCGCATTGGAAACTTTATAATTATTAAATCATAGGGCGAAAGCCCTATGATTTTACTTTTATACCCCACCATGACATCAATTCTCTGCGTTGTTCTAAATAAATAGAACGATTATACGCCCGCCGTACTTCATTTTTATCTATATGCGCTAAAGCTGATTCTATAATATCGGAATTAAAACCAGACTCGTTCAACGCTGTGCTAGCTATAGAACGAAGCCCATGAGCAACGAGTTTACCGCCATAACCAATCCTTTTAAGAGCAGCATTAGCAGTTTGGCTATTCATAGGTTGTTTAGGATCATTCCTGCTGGGAAAAACATGTTCTCGGTGAGCGCTAATTGGCTTCATTACATCCAGAATCTCTAATGCCTGTGGTGATAAAGGAACAATGTGTTCCCGCTTAGCTTTCATCCGTTCGGCTGGAATAGTCCAGAGCTTCGTATCGAGATCGATCTCTGCCCAACGGGCACCAGAGGCCTCAGAAGGGCGCACGAGCGTCAGGAGTTGCCATTCAATGAGACAGCGAGTCGGAACAGACAGATTTGACATGACTAAAGAACGCATCAGCTTCGGCAATTCTTCTGGCCGCAGCGTCGGCATGTTTTGTTTTTTGGGCTTCTCAAAGGCCATTCCAATACCTGATGCTGGATTGGCATCAATCAGACCAGTGTTTACGGCATAAATCATTATCTCGTTAATACGCTGCACTAGTCGACGTACAGTCTCAAGCGCTCCACGAGCTTTGATTGGTTCCAATGCTTCAACTAATATTCGGGCTTTAATTTGCTGAACGGGGATCTCACCGATGGCAGGGAATACATCTTTCTCCAATGAGCGCCAAATGTCTTTTGCGTAATCAGGGGTAACGCTTTTACTTTTGAGCTGGAACCAGTTAGCGGCGACCATTGAGAAAATACTGTCCAGAGCGATTTGCTGCTGTTCCTCTGCAACTTCGGCCTGAATTTGTGGGTCAATTCCGTTGGCTAACAAGGCAAGGTAATCCGCTCTTAACCCTCGGGCGTCAGCAAGTGAAAGGGCGGGGAAAGCACCAAGCCCCATCATTGTCCGCTGTTTTGTCGCTGGACGTTGATAACGGAAACGCCAGAGCTTTTTCCCGCTGGTTTTCACTATCAGGAAAAGGCCATCGCCATCATGCAGAGTTAGATCCTTCTCTAACGCTTTAGCGCGAAGAACTTCGGTGTTGGTAAGGGGGCGTGTTGTCCGTGCCACTGTGGCCGCTCCTTCATGAATTGGTATACGCTTTTAGGTATACATCCTACCGTATACCTAAACGTATACCAATAATCACCGGATTTAGCCGGATGTTCTCGGACAACGACAGACACAAAAAAGCCCGCAGGGCTTGTGCCATGCGGGCTTTCTGTACTTCACCGGACGTATCCGGATCATGATTTGGTGGAGCTGGCGGGAGTTGAACCCGCGTCCGAAATTCCTACATCCTCGGTACTACATGCTTAGTCAGTCTTTACATTCGCTTGCCAGCTGCGGACGGACACGCCACTAACAAACTAGCCTGATTAAGTTTTAACGCTTCAACCCCAGGCAGGGCTTCCACGCGATCTCTTTTGGGTTTGACCTCTCTTGATCCCCGTCCTAAGAGCGGAGGCTAGGGAGAGAGGGCTCTAAGCAGGTTATTAAGCTGCTAAAGCGTAGTTTTCGTCGTTTGCGACTATTTTTTGCGGCTTTTTACGAGGCCAACCGCCCCTCGGCATGCACCTTGGGTTTCGCAAATCCCGTCGAATCCAGAATCAGCCCCAATGTGTAACGGTAAGTATACCAGATTTATGAGCAGCATGACTAGCCCAAAAGGCGTTATCATCCTGGAATTAGCGCCTGCATAGTATGATTTTTTTCGATTAAGCAATGGGATGGCTACATCTGTGTCAGATTTGACAGTCGATAAGATGTTCATTCGCGCCACCGGATAGGGAGGCGCGGTGAGGATTTGATTAGTATCGCTTATATAGGTTTAACGGTGGGCGTTTTTCATGATACGCGCTTTATCCACCTGCCATTCGCGTTCTTTGATATCTGAACGTTTATCGTGCTGTTTCTTACCTTTGGCGACGCCGATTTTCACTTTGCACCAGGCATTTTTCCAGTACAGGGAGAGCGCCACTACGGTATAGCCTTCTCGATTGACGCGACCGTACAATGAGTCCAGTTCGCGCTGGTTGAGAAGTAACTTGCGGGTACGGGTAGGATCGCACACCACATGCGTGGAGGCCACAGCCATTGGCGTGATGTTAGCGCCAAACAGAAATGCCTCTCCGTCGCGCAGAAGGACATAGCTGTCGCTGATATTGGCTTTTCCTGCGCGCAGGGATTTAACCTCCCAGCCTTGCAGGGCAAGTCCCGCTTCGAACTCTTCTTCGATAAAGTATTCGTGACGGGCGCGCTTGTTAAGCGCGATGGTCGCTGAACCAGGTTTATGTGCTTTTTTCTTCGTCATAAGCGTCGTGAATCATCGGTAATCTGAAATCGAAAACACCCCATATCAATCCTGCGGGGGACAAGGCTCTATCTTAGCATGAACCCGATGTTACCCAGCGCCGGGATAGCGTTTTTTTTACAGCAGGATAAATGATATTATTTGTTGGATTTTTGTTGATGGAAATTGTTATGCCTCAGATTAGCCGGACCGCACTGGTGCCCTACAGCGCGGAGCAAATGTATCAGTTAGTGAATGACGTTCAGTCTTATCCTCAGTTTTTGCCGGGTTGTACCGGAAGTCGGATTCTGGAGTCCACTCCTGGGCAGATGACTGCTGCGGTAGATGTGTCTAAGGCTGGGATCAGCAAAACGTTTACAACCCGCAACCAGTTGACCAGTAATCAAAGTATTCTCATGAGTCTGGTTGATGGACCGTTTAAGAAATTGATCGGCGGTTGGAAGTTTACGCCGTTGAGCCAGGACGCGTGCCGTATTGAGTTTCATCTCGACTTTGAGTTTACCAATAAGTTGATTGAACTCGCCTTTGGTCGTGTGTTTAAAGAGCTGGCAGCTAATATGGTGCAGGCTTTTACTGTTCGTGCAAAAGAGGTCTACAGTGCCAGGTAAAATTGCCGTTGAGGTGGCTTATGCGCTACCTGAGAAGCAGTACCTGCAGCGCGTGACGTTGCAGGAGGGCGCGACGGTTGAAGAAGCTATTCGCGCCAGTGGTTTGCTGGAATTGCGTACCGATATCGATTTAACTAAAAACAAAGTCGGCATTTACAGCCGTCCGGCAAAACTCAGCGATATTGTGCATGATGGCGATCGGGTGGAGATTTATCGTCCTCTCATTGCCGATCCGAAAGAGCTTCGCAGGCAACGAGCAGAAAAATCAGCGAATAAATAACAGACAGAAAAAAGGTGCTCATTGAGCACCTTTTTTAACGTCTTTGAGAGCAACTTTATTATTAGTTACCACTCAGCGCAGGTTTGTTATCAATGTTGGTCAACACACCGCTACTGTTAAAGGTCAGCGTCAGCGTTTGCTGCGTTACACCTTCATGACCAGGTTGCTGGCGGAAGACATAGAACCAGGTATTTGTACCAAATGGATCGGACATCAGCGGTGTACCCAATGCGTACGCAACTTGTTGTTGCGTCATGCCAACACGTATTTTGGATACGTCGTTAGCGGTCAGATAGTTCCCCTGGTTGATGTCAGGACGGTAAACCACTCGCTCCAGAGTGGAACAGCCTGCGGTCAACATCAATAGTACTGCTGCTGCAGCAGTCAGCGTTTTACAGCGCATAGTGATTTGATTCCTTTTCGGGCCCGAGCAGTACGTGGCTCATCTGTAATATGCCGATGATAATAGACCTTTCATCACTTTAAAACCTTTTGCTTTCCGGTCTTACGGCGTTTTGCTGTTTACTCTGACCGTGAAGCAGGAAAAAAGTTTACGCCGCAAGCAGTTCTTTCGCATTCGCCAGTGTGTTACGTGTGACTTCACTGCCACCAAGCAGGCGCGCCAACTCTTGTAACCGCGCTTTTTTATCCAGGGATTGCATATGCGTTTCTGTCATCGCACCATCAGTTTCTTTGCTGACAAAATAGTGTTGATGACCACATCCCGCGACTTGTGGCAGGTGGGTAACACACATCACCTGAGTTGATTCGCCAAGTTGACGTAGCAGTTTGCCGACAACTGCCGCTGTTGGGCCGCTAATCCCTACATCCACTTCATCAAAAATCAGTGCCGGGGTTTCCATTTTACGCGCGGTAATGACCTGGATTGCCAATGCGATGCGGGACAACTCACCACCGGATGCGACTTTGGCAATAGGCTGCATTGGCTGACCTGGGTTGGTGGTTACCCGAAACTCAATACGATCAGCGCCGTCAGCGCCCAGGTGATGCTCGTCAAATTTAACATCGATCGTAAACTGCCCATGTGGCATAGAGAGTGCATGCATACTATCGGTGATCAGCTGTGCCAACTCATTTGCATAATGCTGGCGTTGCTGGTGTAACGCGCGCGCCGTTTCCAGTGCCTGCTGATGATGTTTCGTTACCGCCAGCGCGAGCGTTTCTTGTGAGTCGGCCTGATCGTCCAGTTGCTGCTGTTCTTCCAGTAGCGACTGGTAATACTGTGGCAATGCCTCAGGGCTGACGTGATGTTTACGTGCCAGCGAAATCTGTTTTGAGATGCGCTGTTCAAGTTCAAACAGTCGGTTGGGATCGAGATCCAGACGATCGCAGTAGTGGCGCAGTTCATCACTGGCTTCAGCAATCTGGATGGTAGCCTCTTCCAGCATATCAAGTACGCCGGACAGTTTGCTGTCCATGCCAATCAATTCGCTCACCAGTTGTTTAGCCGTGTAAAGTTGACTTTGCAGGTTTGCGTCTTCACCGTCAGCCATTAATGCCAATGCATTCTGGCTGGTGGTCAGCAATTGACCGCTGTTCGCCAGACGTTTGTACTCTTCGTCGATTTGCTCAAACTCTCCAGGCTGCGGATTAAATTCGTTAAGTTCTTTTAATTGGTATTGCAGCAGCTCCGCACGAGCGGCGCGTTCCTGACTTAACTGTTGATGATGCGCGAGGTCACGGCAGCTTTGATGCCACAAATGATAACGTGCGGTCATTTCCTGGAGCTGAGAGGTTTCATTGGCATAGCCATCAAGCAGGAATTTTTGGTGCTCGGGTTTGGTGAGTAACTGATGAGCGTGCTGACCATGGATCTGAATCAGCAACTGACCCAGTTCGCGCAGTTGTGACAGAGGAACAGCTGTACCGTTGATGAAACCACGGGAGCGACCATCGCTGCTGATTACGCGACGAAGCAAACATTCATGCCCGTCTTCAAGCTGGTTTTCTTCCAGCCAACGCAGGGCCGCTGGCGTATCTTTCAGAGAAAAACGGGCGCACAGGTCGGCACGAGCAGCGCCGGTACGCACCATGTCGGCTTCAGCGCGACCACCGAGACAAAGGCCGAGGGCATCTATTGCAATAGATTTACCCGCGCCGGTCTCGCCAGTTATTACGGTCATGCCGCTATGAAAATCAATCTCAAGCTCACGAACGATAGCAAAGTTGCTGATGGTCAGTTGTGCCAACATAGTTGTTTTCCTGTATGAAAAACCATTACTGTTATTGTGTACAGTATAAACTGGTTTTATATACAGTAAAGAGGCTGGCGTAAAATTAGAATAATTTTTTTGACCAGCCGAGCTTGGTGCTTAATGTATTGAAATAACTGTAATCTTTCGGATGAATCAGATTCAGATGGTAATCACAGCGACGAATCAGGACATCTTCACCTTCCTGAATCGGCAGTGCTATCTGGCTGTCGCAACTGATTTCCAGGTCGTTACGGCGATGCGAAAAACGTAGACGGATCGTGCTGCTGCTGTTTATGACCAGTGGTCGTGCTGACAACGTATGCGGGAACATGGGCACCAGGGTAATCGCATCCAGAGAGGGTGTCAGAATAGGACCGCCCGCAGAGAGGGAATATGCGGTGGAGCCTGTTGGCGTCGAAATAATCAGTCCATCGGAACGCTGCGAAAACGCAAAGATCTCGTCGATATACACTTCGAACTCAATCATATGCGCCACTTTGCCAGGGTGAAGTACCACTTCGTTAATCGCCGTGCTGATGCGTTTCTGGCAATCTTGCTGACAGACTTGCGCTTCCAGCAAAAAACGTTTCTCGCTGATGTAGTGGCCTTCCAGCACATCGGCTAATTGTTGCTGGGCGTTATCGGGATCAAGGTCAGTCAGGAAACCCAGGTTGCCACGGTTGATTCCAATAACTTTAATATCATAGCGCGCGAGCGTGCGCGCCGCGCCCAGCATATTACCGTCGCCGCCAACGACAACCGCGAGATCAGCCTGTTGCCCAATCTCCGCGAGCGTGCCAGTTTTCACATTCTTCAGTTGCAGTTCGTGAGCGATTTGTTGCTCAACGATGACCTCGTAACCTTTTGTGCACAGCCAGCGGTAGAGCATTTCATGTGTTGTCAGTGCAGTGGGGTGCCGTGGGTGTCCCACAATGCCAATACACTTGAAATGATTATTCATTTTTCCGAGGTCCTTGTTGCGAAGATTGATGACAATGTGAGTGCTTCCCTTGAAACCCTGAAACTGATCCCCATAATAAGCGAAGTTAGCGAGATGAATGCGAAAAAAACGCGGAGAAATTCATGAGTAGTAAAGAACAGAAAACGCCTGAGGGGCAAGCCCCGGAAGAAATTATCATGGATCAGCACGAAGAGATTGAGGCAGTTGAGCCAGAAGCTTCTGCTGAGCAGGTGGATCCGCGCGATGAAAAAATTGCGAATCTCGAAGCTCAGCTGGCTGAAGCCCAGACCCGTGAACGTGACGGCATTTTGCGCGTAAAAGCCGAAATGGAAAACCTGCGTCGTCGTACTGAACTGGATATTGAAAAAGCTCACAAATTCGCGCTGGAGAAATTCATCAACGAATTGCTGCCGGTGATTGATAGCCTGGATCGGGCGCTGGAAGTGGCTGATAAAGCTAACCCGGATATGTCCGCGATGGTTGAAGGTATTGAGCTGACGCTGAAGTCGATGCTGGATGTTGTGCGTAAGTTTGGCGTTGAAGTGATCGCCGAAACCAACGTCCCACTGGACCCAAATGTGCATCAGGCCATCGCAATGGTGGAATCTGATGACGTTGCGCCAGGTAACGTACTGGGCATTATGCAGAAAGGTTATACGCTGAACGGTCGTACGATTCGTGCGGCGATGGTTACTGTAGCGAAAGCAAAAGATTAATTTCTGCTTTCGTAATAAATCACGGCCCAGCATGCGAATGCCGGGCCGTTTTCGTTACTCCGCCACACTCTCGCGCAGCGGTTTTACAGGAAAAACTTTTACCTGCTTAATCATATTGTCCTGTACGTCGAGAATATCGATATCGTACTCGCCTATACGCACGCGGGTGCCTGCTACCGGGATCTCCTCCAGCGCTTCCAGAATGACGCCGTTAACAGTACGAGCATCATCTTCCGGTAGATGCCAGTTAAAGGCTTTGTTAATTTCTCGCACGTTGGCGGTGCCATCGATAATCACCGACCCGTCGTTTTGCGGCGTGACCTCTTCGGCAAGTGTTGGCGACATCGACGTGGTGAAATCGCCGACAATCTCTTCGAGAATATCTTCGACCGTCACCAGTCCCTGAATGTCTCCATACTCGTTGACGACCAGGCCGACTTTCTTTTTGTTGCGCTGAAACTTCACCAACTGTGTGCTGAGCGGCGTACCCTCCGGGACAAAATAGATCTCGTCCGCGGCGCGTAGCATGGTTTCTTTGGTGAACTCTTTTTTCTCCGACATGAGTCGCCAGGCTTCACGCACACGCAGCATACTGATGGCGTCGTCCAGCGAATCACGGTAGAGCACGATGCGCCCGTGAGGTGAGTGGGAGAGTTGGCGCAGAATCGATTTCCAGTCATCGTTGATATCAATACCGATAATTTCACTGCGCGGCACCATGATGTCATCGACGGTCATCTTTTCCAGATCGAGCACCGACAGCAGCATATCCTGATTGCGACGGGAAATTTGTGAGCGTGATTCGTGCACGATGGTACGCAACTCTTCTTTGCTCAAAGAGCCGCTAACCACGATATCGGTTTTGATGCCCATCATGCGCATCAAAATTCGGGTGATGGCATTTAGTAACCAGACTAGCGGCATCATCAGGACTTGTAGCGGCGCCAGTAGAAAACTACTCGGATAGGCGACTTTTTCCGGGTACAGTGCGGCAATGGTTTTCGGCAATACTTCAGCAAAAACCAGCACTACGAAGGTCAGCACGCCAGTCGCAATTGCCACGCCAGCATCGCCATACAAGCGCATCCCGACAATAGTGCCGAGTGCGGAAGCAAGGATATTGACCAGATTATTGCCGATTAACACCAGGCTTATCAGGCGGTCTGGCTTGCGCAGTAATTTTTCGACGCGTTTTGCCGAGCGATTACCTTGCTTCGCCATGTGTCTCAGGCGATAGCGGTTGAGTGTCATCATTCCAGTTTCTGAACCGGAAAAATAGGCTGAAATGACCACCATGATGATCAGAATAATGATCAACGTAGTAGTAGAAATGTGTTCCAGGGGAAACTCCTTTTCTGGGTTTAGCTGATTAACTGCTGAAAAATTCGGCTGCCGAAGTAGGCCAGTGTCAGAATGACTGCACCCGCAACGTTAAACCAGACGACGCGGCGTCCACGCCATCCTTCATGATAATGTCCCCACAGCAGCACAATATAGACAAACCACGCCACGATAGAGAGCACGGCCTTGTCGATATTTTCCATGCTAAATAAGTTGTGCATGTAGAACAGGCCAGTGCAAAGAGTGAGCGTTAGCAGCACCACGCCAATCTGCGTGATATGGAACATTTTACGCTCGATACTCATCAATGGAGGCATTTCCTGGTTAAACGCCAGCTTCTTGTTCTTCAGTTGGTAATCAATCCACGCCAGTTGCAGCGCGTACAGGGCAGCGATAATTAGCGTGGCATAGGAAAAAAGCGATAAGCCAATGTGCACCAGCATCCCCGGCGTTGCTTCCAGATGGGTGATGTATTCATTGGGCATGAAGGTCGCCAGCGCCAGGTTGATAAGCGCAAAGGCATAGACAATGGGTAGCAACAACCAGCCACGATTGCGAGAAGCCACAATGGTCATTACCGTACAGATCATCAAACTGACCAATGAACCAACGTTCAGCAGGCTGAGGTTTTGTCCGCTATCACCGTCGGGCAGGATGCGGGCTTCCAGAGCGATTGCGTGGCAGACCAGCGCGATGACCGCAGAAATAATAGCCATGCGCCGCCAGCCGCCGTTTTTTTGCAGCAGACCGGGAACAATCAGCGCAAGACTGACGGAGTAGGCGACAAGCGCGAGCAGAGCAAAAACGGGCATAGTAATGTCGACAGTTTGAGCAATAAGAAAGAGAAGCAGTATAGCGTCAGGTGAACGCTGCTCCAACCGTTGCATAACAACAAAGACGCCTTCATGTTATACTGCGGCAAAATACTGATGATGTGTCGCGATTGCGGCCAACCGTTTCCACCCCAGGCGAGAGACAATGTTTGATAATTTAACCGATCGTTTGTCGCGCACGCTGCGCAATATCAGTGGCCGTGGACGCCTCACTGAAGACAACGTAAAAGATACGCTGCGCGAAGTGCGCATGGCGCTGCTGGAGGCGGACGTCGCTCTGCCGGTAGTGCGTGAGTTTATCAATCGCGTAAAAGAGAAAGCGGTTGGTCATGAAGTTAATAAGAGCCTGACGCCGGGGCAGGAGTTCGTCAAAATTGTCCGTAACGAACTGGTTGCGGCGATGGGCGAAGAGAACCAGACCCTGAACCTGGCTGCGCAACCGCCTGCGGTCGTGCTGATGGCGGGCCTGCAAGGTGCCGGTAAAACAACCAGCGTTGGTAAACTCGGTAAGTTCCTGCGCGAGAAGCACAAGAAGAAAGTGCTGGTGGTTTCTGCCGACGTCTATCGCCCGGCGGCAATCAAACAGCTTGAGACGCTGGCAGAGCAGGTGGGCGTTGATTTCTTCCCTTCTGATGTTGGTCAGAAGCCGGTAGATATCGTTAACGCGGCGCTGAAAGAAGCCAAACTGAAATTCTACGACGTGCTGCTGGTGGATACTGCCGGTCGTCTGCACGTTGACGAAGCGATGATGGACGAGATCAAACAAGTCCATGCGTCGATTAATCCGGTTGAAACCCTGTTTGTGGTCGATGCCATGACCGGTCAGGATGCGGCCAATACGGCAAAAGCATTCAATGAAGCGTTACCGCTTACCGGTGTAGTGTTGACCAAAGTGGACGGCGATGCCCGCGGCGGTGCGGCGCTCTCTATTCGTCACATCACTGGCAAACCGATCAAGTTCCTCGGTGTTGGCGAGAAAACCGAGGCGCTGGAGCCATTCCATCCGGACCGTATTGCCTCCCGTATTCTCGGCATGGGCGACGTACTGTCACTGATCGAAGATATCGAAAGCAAGGTTGACCGCGCGCAGGCAGAGAAATTAGCCAGCAAGCTGAAAAAAGGCGACGGCTTCGATCTCAACGACTTTCTTGAGCAGCTGCGCCAGATGAAAAATATGGGCGGCATGGCTAGCCTGATGGGCAAGCTGCCGGGCATGGGGCAGATCCCGGATAACGTCAAGTCACAGATGGACGATAAAGTGCTGGTGCGTATGGAAGCCATCATCAACTCGATGACGATGAAAGAGCGCGCTAAGCCAGAAATCATCAAAGGTTCGCGTAAGCGTCGTATCGCTGCCGGTTGCGGTATGCAGGTGCAGGACGTTAACCGTCTTCTGAAACAGTTCGACGACATGCAGCGCATGATGAAGAAAATGAAAAAGGGCGGGATGGCGAAGATGATGAGAAGCATGAAAGGGATGATGCCGCCGGGATTTCCTGGTCGCTAAATGACCTTATGCGATAGAGTTATTAACTGCTGATTGCATTTTCTCCAGAAATCAGTAAAATTTTCGGGCTTTTAATATGACACCGGACTCCGTTCCTCGATGGGGTCCGGTTGTTTTATTCACACAAGAGGATGTTATGGTAACTATTCGTTTAGCACGTCACGGCGCTAAAAAGCGTCCGTTCTACCAGGTTGTTGTCGCTGACAGCCGTAATGCACGCAACGGTCGCTTCATCGAGCGCGTTGGTTTCTTCAACCCAATCGCTAGCGAAAAAGAAGAAGGCACTCGCCTGGATCTGGATCGCATCGCTCACTGGGTTGGCCAGGGCGCAACTATTTCTGATCGCGTTGCTGCGCTGATCAAAGAAGTAAACAAAGCAGCTTAATCTGTCACGGTGGTCATGATGAGCAAACAACTCACCGCGCAAGCACCTGTTGATCCCATCGTTTTGGGAAAAATGGGGTCGTCTTACGGTATTCGTGGGTGGCTCAGAGTGTTTTCTTCCACCGAAGACGCCGAAAGCATTTTTGACTATCAGCCCTGGTTTATCCAGAAGGCGGGTCAGTGGCAGCAAGTCCAGCTGGAAAGCTGGAAGCACCACAATCAGGACATGATCATCAAGCTGAAAGGCGTTGACGATCGTGATGCGGCGAACCTGCTGACGAATTGTGAAATTGTCGTGGATTCATCGCAGTTGCCTCAGCTTGAAGAGGGGGACTACTACTGGAAAGACCTGATGGGCTGCCAGGTAGTAACCACTGAAGGCTACGATCTCGGTAAAGTCGTAGATATGATGGAAACCGGATCTAATGACGTTCTCGTCATTAAGGCAAACCTGAAAGATGCGTTTGGTATCAAGGAACGTCTCGTACCGTTCCTCGATGGGCAGGTTATCAAGAAAGTCGATCTCACTACACGTTCAATCGAAGTAGATTGGGATCCTGGTTTTTAAACCACCGGATAAACGGTAAAAGACGGCGCTATGTGGATTGGCATAATTAGCCTGTTTCCTGAAATGTTCCGCGCAATTACCGATTACGGGGTAACTGGCCGGGCAGTTAAAAATGGCCTGCTGAGCATCCAGAGCTGGAGTCCTCGCGACTTCACGCATGACCGGCACCGTACCGTGGACGATCGTCCTTACGGCGGCGGACCGGGGATGTTAATGATGGTGCAACCCTTGCGGGACGCCATTCATGCAGCAAAAGCCGCGGCGGGTGAAGGCGCAAAGGTGATTTATCTGTCACCACAGGGACGCAAGCTTGATCAAGCGGGCGTCAGCGAACTGGCAACGAATCAAAAATTGATTCTGGTGTGTGGTCGCTACGAAGGTATAGATGAGCGCGTGATCCAAACCGAAATTGACGAAGAATGGTCAATCGGCGATTACGTTCTCAGTGGTGGTGAGTTACCAGCAATGACGCTGATTGACTCCGTTTCCCGGTTTATTCCGGGAGTACTGGGACATGAAGCCTCGGCAACGGAAGATTCCTTTGCTGAAGGATTGCTGGATTGCCCGCACTATACGCGGCCTGAGGTGTTAGAAGGGATGGAAGTTCCGCCAGTGTTACTGTCGGGCAACCATGCCGAGATACGTCGCTGGCGTTTGAAACAGTCGCTGGGCCGTACCTGGCTTAGAAGACCTGAACTTCTGGAAAACCTGGCTCTGACTGAAGAGCAAGCAAGGTTGCTGGCGGAGTTCAAAACGGAACACGCACAACAGCAACATAAACATGATGGGATGGCGTAAGCCCCCGAGATATCAGTTTACCCAGGATAAGAGATTAAATTATGAGCAACATTATTAAGCAACTTGAACAAGAGCAGATGAAGCAGGACGTACCTTCCTTCCGTCCGGGTGATACCGTGGAAGTGAAAGTATGGGTTGTTGAAGGTTCCAAAAAACGTCTGCAGGCATTCGAGGGCGTGGTTATCGCTATTCGTAACCGCGGTCTGCACTCTGCATTCACTGTTCGTAAAATTTCCAACGGCGAAGGCGTTGAGCGTGTCTTCCAGACTCACTCTCCGGTAGTTGACAGCATTTCTGTCAAACGTCGTGGTGCTGTTCGTAAAGCTAAACTGTACTACCTGCGTGAGCGTACTGGTAAGGCTGCTCGTATCAAAGAGCGTCTTAACTAAGATTTCGCTTAAGCGACATCCTGTTAAGAAGGGCTGGCCAATTGGCTGGCCCTTTTTTTGTCTGTTTGCTCGTGTTTTAAGGGGTTGTAATCACCACTGCGACGCGGCGGTTCTCGGCGCGGCCCTGGGCGGTCTTGTTACTGGCTATGGGATATTTTTTTCCTAAACCCTGAGTGGTGAGATTGCTGCGCGGAATTTGTCCACCCATAGCCCATGCATCGGCCACGACATTCGCCCGTTTCAATGATAAGACTTCGTTGTAACTGTCTTCACCATAGTTGTCGGTGTGTCCATCCATACGGGCATGTGTTAGCCCTGTCGAGGCCAATTTGGCTGCCATGGTTTGGATCTGTTGCTGGCTTTCCGGGAGCAATTTGTAGTCATTTTTTGCAAACAGAATGGCATCTGATAAGCCCAGCGACCAGTCGCCGGCGGATTCAGTAAATCCATAAGATTGCATAGCGGCGACTTGCTCAGGAGTAAACTTTCCCTGAGGGGACTGGCAGCCAGTAAGTATTAGCGAGGTGAAAATCAGGGGTGCTAGCAGGTGCTTTATCATATCGATATATCCTTGTTATCTCACCAGCTTTTCGGCACGCTGGTGTTTGGCCTGATACATATTGTGATCGGCAAGCTCTTGTAAATTTTCCGCAGAGGCGTGCTCAATAGTCATCGCGTAACCAATGCTTAATGTCATGGTAGTCTGATGGCCATTATGAAGATCAAACGGGAGATTAAAAATTTGTGTCAGTGCTGAGCATATCTGCTGCACTTCAGATTCCGACTGTACATCATAGAGCACCATAGCGAATTCATCGCCGCCCAGGCGGTATGCTTTATGTCGCAGCCCGCCAAATTCAGCTAACCGTTTTGCTATTTCAATCAAGACTCTATCGCCCGTCGCATGACCCCAGGTATCATTGATATATTTGAAATTATCGCCATCAAGAAATAGTAACGCCGACGTTTTTCGGGCATCGGAATTGTTCATCAACGTGTTGATGCCGCTACGAAACGCTGCGCGGTTAGCCAGCCCGGTTAATGGGTCATGTAGCGCGGTACGTAGAAGCTGCGCATTTTTGGCCTGTAAACGAAGCTGCCACTCTTCCATTTCATCCAGCAGACTGTTGAAGTCGAGAGCGAAGCGGTGAAACTCAGCGATACGTTCTTCCGAAACTCGTCGGGAAAAATTGCGGTTAGAACGCACATCATGTACGACATCGGTGATATTTTTCAGCGCTTCCACCAGGCCATTGTGCAAATGGCGGGTGAGGGTAATTGCGATGCCTGATGCCAGCAGAATACAACCGGTCAGGACAGCGAGCGAAAACCAGATAAAATGGCTGATTGAACTGTCGCGAGCAGTTAAGCGTACTTCGCCAATGGTTTCACCATTGTGGCGAATCGGCTGAATGATGGGGGCAGGGAAGAGCCAGTGGCTTATGAAATTGCTGAAAGTATCGCCTGGTTCCTTATGGGTGTAATGCCAGGATGCCAGAATATTTTGCTGCTTATCACGCACTTCTGCAGTTGAAAATTGGCCTTGCTGGCCCAGCGCTGCCAGTGTTTCAGTTGCTGCAGGGCCATCGGCAAAAACGACAGCTGCTTCCAGACTGTAAGTCATTGTTGCTGCTGTCAGTGCCAGGTTTTTTTGCGCGTATTGTTTCAGGGTTAGCACTGACGTCACGGAAAGCAGCAGCCAGATCAGCGTCATAGTGATAAATATGCTGGTCATGCTGATGTTGCGTAATGCTCTTTTAAACGTGGGGCGCTTATGAAGAGAATTATCGTTATCCATCATTTTTCTTCCGTGCGAGCATTAAGACATCCGGGTTGACCTTTACACCGCTACGCGATAAGGCATCCAGGTTTACGGCAAATCTGACGTCATTATTGTGGATGATCAGACAAAAGGCGCTACCAATAATGCACTCGGTATTTTGTTCGGCAATTAATAATAACGCCTTTGACGGATATTGTTCGGTTAATTCCATCTGGAATGTCGGTGACTCGTTGCCAAAATAAAAACCATTGCAGCCTGAAATTATCGCCTCTTGTTGAGTATGAATGATGACAGGCAGATAAGGTAAAGATGTAGCAGCATTTTCTTGTAAGGCGGTACTAAAACGTGAAGATGAAAAGATACATAACTTTGGTGGCCCTGATAGCCCAGGCCAGCGGGTGTAACTGACAATACCGGAAACCATCATACGCACGTTTTTCGCAACGTCAGAAGGTTCCTGAGCGAGTATTGGTGCTCCCGTCAGCAGGAGAATCAGCAGTAAGAACAGTCGGTGAGAAAAACGCATTCAGGGATCTTCACCATCTTCGCTCGAAATGCATCGATATTTTTTCAGAATGCTCATTAAAATATCATCCTTTCATGCGGTCGTCATCAATGTGAGAAATAAAACATAATGAGTAAAATCTCATGCTTAATTGATTTTGGGGGGGTAATTAATTTAATCGTATTGTGCTGGCATTTTCATCAGCCCCTTTTCGCCATACTTCATGCAGTTGGCTTGTATTTTCAACATTATTGCAGCTGGCAGGAAAGCTTTTACCAGAAAGTCCCCGGGCATAAGTAAAATCGGTCTGGCAAGTTTTCTTTTGCCCTTCGGCATATCCTTTAAGGTATAGACCGCGATCCGCCTGTGAATCGCTAAATGCATCGTCATCTTTAATGGCGCTGCCCGATATCGCATCTTCCATACCAACATCATACCAGTCGGTGCTGGTCAAGGTTGGCGCGTGAGTATAAGGATCAATCTGACATCCGCTAACCAGTAAAGCCAACAAGGGGGCGATAAATTTTTTCATCATTTCTTTCTCCTTTTTCAAAGCATAGCGGATTGTTTTTAAAGCTGGTGTAAATTTATTTATACAGAAATAAGAGGAAAAAGCGCGAATAAATTGCTTATGTAAAGAAATATGTACTAAATATGGATTGAAAACTTTACTTTATGTGTTATCGTTACGTCATCCTCGCTGAGGATCAACTATCGCAAACGAGCATAAACAGGATCGCCATCATGCAGAAAGACGCGCTGAATAACGTACATATTACCGACGAACAGGTTTTAATGACTCCGGAACAACTGAAGGCCGCTTTTCCATTAAGCTTGCAACAAGAAGCCCAGATTGCTGACTCGCGTAAAACCATTTCAGATATTATCGCCGGGCGCGATCCTCGTCTGCTGGTAGTATGTGGTCCTTGTTCCATTCATGATCCGGAAACTGCTCTGGAATATGCTCGTCGATTTAAAGCCCTTGCCGCAGAGGTCAGCGATAGCCTCTATCTGGTAATGCGCGTCTATTTTGAAAAACCCCGTACCACTGTCGGCTGGAAAGGGTTAATTAACGATCCCCATATGGATGGCTCTTTTGATGTAGAAGCCGGGCTGCAGATCGCGCGTAAATTGCTGCTTGAGCTGGTGAATATGGGACTGCCACTGGCGACGGAAGCGTTAGATCCGAATAGCCCGCAATACCTGGGCGATCTGTTTAGCTGGTCAGCAATTGGTGCTCGTACAACGGAATCGCAAACTCACCGTGAAATGGCCTCCGGGCTTTCCATGCCGGTTGGTTTTAAAAACGGCACCGATGGCAGTCTGGCAACGGCAATTAACGCTATGCGTGCCGCCGCCCAGCCGCACCGTTTTGTTGGCATTAACCAGGCAGGGCAGGTTGCGTTGCTACAAACTCAGGGGAATCCGGACGGGCATGTGATCCTGCGCGGTGGTAAAGCGCCAAACTATAGCCCTGCGGATGTTGCGCAATGTGAAAAAGAGATGGAACAGGCGGGACTGCGCCCGTCTCTGATGGTAGATTGCAGCCACGGTAATTCCAATAAAGATTATCGCCGTCAGCCTGCGGTGGCAGAATCCGTGGTTGCTCAAATCAAAGATGGCAATCGCTCAATTATTGGTCTGATGATCGAAAGTAATATCCACGAGGGCAATCAGTCTTCCGAGCAACCGCGCAGTGAAATGAAATACGGTGTATCCGTAACCGATGCCTGCATTAGCTGGGAAATGACCGATGCCTTGCTGCGTGAAATTCATCAGGATCTGAATGGGCAGCTGACGGCTCGCGTGGCTTAAGAGGTTTATTATGGTTGCTGAATTGACCGCATTACGCGATCAAATTGATGAAGTCGATAAAGCGCTGCTGAATTTATTAGCGAAGCGTCTGGAACTGGTTGCTGAAGTGGGCGAGGTGAAAAGCCGCTTTGGACTACCTATTTATGTTCCGGAGCGCGAGGCATCTATGTTGGCCTCGCGTCGTGCAGAGGCGGAAGCTCTGGGTGTACCGCCAGATCTGATTGAGGATGTTTTGCGTCGGGTGATGCGTGAATCTTACTCCAGTGAAAACGACAAAGGATTTAAAACGCTTTGTCCGTCACTGCGCCCGGTGGTTATCGTCGGTGGTGGCGGTCAGATGGGACGTCTGTTCGAGAAGATGCTGACACTCTCGGGTTATCAGGTGCGGATTCTGGAGCAACATGACTGGGATCGAGCGGCTGATATTGTTTCCGATGCCGGAATGGTGATTGTTAGTGTGCCCATCCACGTTACTGAGCAAGTTATCGGCAAATTACCGCCTTTACCGAAAGATTGTATTCTGGTTGATCTGGCATCGGTGAAAAATGGACCATTACAGGCCATGCTGGCGGCGCACGATGGCCCGGTGCTGGGGTTACACCCGATGTTCGGCCCGGACAGCGGTAGCCTGGCAAAGCAAGTTGTGGTCTGGTGTGATGGACGTAAGCCGGAAGCATACCAATGGTTTCTGGAGCAAATTCAGGTCTGGGGCGCTCGGTTGCATCGTATTAGCGCTGTCGAGCACGATCAGAATATGGCGTTTATTCAGGCTCTGCGCCACTTTGCTACTTTTGCTTATGGGCTGCACCTGGCAGAAGAAAATGTTCAGCTTGAGCAACTACTGGCGCTCTCTTCGCCGATTTACCGCCTTGAGCTGGCGATGGTCGGGCGACTGTTTGCTCAGGATCCGCAGCTTTATGCCGACATTATTATGTCGTCAGAGCGTAATCTGGCGTTAATCAAACGTTACTATAAGCGTTTCGGCGAGGCGATTGAGCTGCTGGAGCAGGGCGATAAGCAGGCGTTTATTGACAGTTTCCGCAAGGTGGAGCACTGGTTCGGCGATTACGCACAGAGTTTTCAGAGTGAAAGCCGCGTGTTATTGCGTCAGGCGAATGACAATCGCCAGTAATAATCCAGTGCCGGATGATTCACATCATCCGGCACTTTTTCATCAGGTTGGATCAACAGGCACTACGTTCTCACTTGGGTAACAGCCCAATACCTTCATCGAACGGGTGATTTCCCCTAACTCTTTCAATGCTTTTTGCATTTCCGCTGATTCAAGATTGGCCTGAATATCCAGATAAAACATCTCTTCCCACGGATTACCGTGAATCGGACGTGATTCCAGACGGGTCATAATCAGACTGTGATTGCGCAGTACCAGCAACGCTTCAACCAGTGCACCAGCTTGTTGTCCGGTCGCCATTAACAACGTCGTTTTCGCCGGAACCTGGTCAGAAACGTTAATGGCTTTACGTGCCAACACCACAAATCGGGTGAAGTTTTGTCGCTGATTCGCTTCAATACGCTCCAGTACCTGCAAACCGTACAAAGTGCCGCCAGCTTCGCTTCCCAACGCAGCAACATGCGGTGATTTTGCCTGTGCAACCTTTTCCATTGCCGCAGACGTACTTTCGGTATATTCAATCTTCCAGTGCGGATAACGATTAAGGAATTTGCTGCATTGCTGGAATGGCTGCGGATGGCTGTAGACCGTATTGATGGCGGATAAATCAGTAGTGCCGGAGACCAACAAACAATGATCGATAGTTAACGTCATCTCGCCAACAATCGACAAACTGGTATGTTGCAGCAGATCGTAAACGTCGTTTATGGCACCGGAGCTGGTATTTTCAATCGGTACGACGGCATAGTCGGCCTGGCCGGTTTCCACCTGATTAAAAATATCGGCAAATTTGGCGCAGCCACTTTCAATGAATTGCTCAAAGTGACGAGCAGCATACTGGCGCGCCGCAAGATGGGAATAAGAACCTTTGGGGCCGAGAAAAGCGATGCGTGCTGAGTGCGGATTAATTTTATTGAGATGTTGCTGGAGCAAAGCCTGCTGAGTTAATACGGAATCTTCAATGATGAGCTGGAACAGGCGAGTAATGTAATGGGCGTCCAGATGGTGCGCTTTACCGAGCGTAATTAATCTTTCCAGCAAATCGCGTTCACGATCAATATCACGTACCGGGCGATGCGAGAGCAGTTTGGCTTTTCCCACCTCGACGGCCAGTTCGCGTCGCTCTGCCAGTAATGCTAATAATTTTTCATCCAGCGCGCTGATTTTCTCTCGCAGCGCCAGTAACGGGTTTTCCGATGTCATAGTGTTGCCTTTTTGTTATCAATAAAAAAGGCCCCCCGATTTGGGAGGCCTTATTGTTCGTCTTCGCATTCTGTTTCACACGACGAAACGCCTCCCATTCAGGGGAAGGTAAAAAAGAATGCGAAGAAAAACGGTGTGTGTTTCATGTTTGTTTCCTTAAGTGACTTTAGTACAGTACCCGTACTGTTTTCACGCTGTCAACAAAAAACGCGCCCGAAGGCGCGTTGGCGATACACTCAATATAAAGGACTACTCTTCTTCAACTTCTTCGACGAAGTTGGCGTCTTTCACCGATGTTGCGGCACGACGTGCTTCGCCTTTGTGCTGCAGTTTATTGAGCTGCCGTTCCAGCTTGTTGATCAATTCGTTAATTGCGGTGTACATATCTTCATGTTTACCACTGGCAACCAGAACGCCGTTAGGTGTATTGATTGTGGCGTCAGCAACAAACCCTTGTGGCTCTTTGGACAGAATGATATGTGGATTAATCAGATGTGTTTGCCATTTTTCCAGTTTGGCGAGACGGTCTGCGACATGTTGGCGGATGGCCGGAGTAATTTCCATTTGTTTGCTGGTAATGTTCATTGTCATAAATTTTACCTCTTGTCTTCCCGTCTTGGTGAATTCAGCATAACGTTCCTGATGTCAAAATGTGTGATGGAAATCTCATAATTTTGTCACTTTTTGTCAACGAATCTTTTTTGTGAGAAATCGCAGGAAGAGGTGTTTTTTTACTTGAGGAATATCTCAAAGCGAGCCATATTTGATGAGATCGATAGTGACTAAATCGCTTCAGTTTCACAACTAACAGAATAAAAAAACGGCAGCTCAAGGCTGCCGTTTTGTGTTTCAGGTTTCTGTTATGTATTGCTGCTGTTTGCGGCGATGATTTTCGCTACTTTTTCAGCTTGCGCATTCATCTGCATCTGACGGTATGCATTTTCCATCAGCGGCAGCGCATCACGCGTAGCCTGGGTATCCGGATAGTCGCGCAACATGCCTTCTACGCGGTTAACGACAGCAACCCATGCACCACGTTCTGTATAATACTCGGCCACGGAGTATTCATATTTCGCCAGACGATCTTTCAGGAATACCAGACGTTTGGTGGCATCGGTGGTGTACTGACTGTTCGGATAGCCGCGCACCAGTTTGGAAAAGTCACTAAACGCAGCTCGTGCATGTTGAGGATCGCGATCGCTACGGTCAACGCCAAAGAACCCTTGCAGCGCACTGTCATCCAGCGCCATATTGGTCAGGCCACGCATGTACATGACATAATCGATATTCGGATGGGTCGGGTTAAGGCGAATAAAACGATCGATGGCAGCCTGTGCTAACGGCAAATCGGCGTTTTTATAGTAGGCGTAGATGAGATCCAGCTGCACCTGCTGCGAATACGGACCAAACGGATAGCGATTATCTAACGCTTCCAGTTGCGTTATTGCCTGTCTCCAGTTACCGTCCTGCAGCTTTTGTTGTGCAGTCGCGTAAATTTCATTTGGCGGATTATCAGGTACTTCTTCCTTTGACCCCGAGCAACCCGCCAAAAACAGGCTTAGTGTGGCGGCTGCCACCAGATATTTCATGCGCGTCATGACGTTTTGACTTTCCTCAAAATGTAATACGGGAGATTCTCTGTTCCTGCTCCCGGTTAAGACCAGCTACAATAGCACACTATATTAAACGGCAAAGCCGTAAAACCCCAACGATAAACGAAGAAGCAGTATATATGGCACAACGAGTACAGCTCACTGCAACGGTGTCCGAAAACCAACTCGGTCAACGCTTAGATCAGGCTTTGGCCGAAATGTTCCCGGATTATTCACGTTCGCGGATAAAAGAATGGATCCTCGACCAGCGTGTGCTGGTTAACGGCAAAGTGTGTGATAAGCCAAAAGAAAAAGTATTGGGTGGCGAGCAGGTTGCCATCAACGCTGAGATTGAAGAAGAAGCGCGTTTTGAACCGCAGGATATCCCGCTGGATATCGTCTATGAAGATGAAGATATCATCGTCATTAATAAACCGCGCGACCTGGTGGTACATCCTGGCGCGGGTAACCCGGATGGTACGGTACTGAATGCGTTGCTTCATTACTATCCGCCCATTGCCGATGTACCGCGTGCGGGCATCGTCCATCGTCTGGATAAAGACACCACCGGCCTGATGGTTGTGGCAAAAACCGTTCCGGCTCAGACGCGTTTAGTCGAATCTTTGCAACGGCGTGAAATTACTCGTGAGTATGAAGCGGTGGCAATTGGTCATATGACCGCTGGCGGTACAGTAGATGAACCAATCAGCCGCCACCCGACCAAACGTACTCACATGGCGGTGCATCCGATGGGTAAACCGGCGGTCACTCACTATCGCATCATGGAACACTTCCGTGTGCACACGCGTCTGCGGTTGCGTCTGGAAACTGGACGTACGCACCAGATCCGCGTGCATATGGCCCATATCACTCATCCGCTGGTGGGCGATCCGGTTTATGGTGGCCGTCCGCGTCCGCCAAAAGGTGCTTCGGAAGCGTTTATCTCCACGCTGCGTAAGTTTGACCGCCAGGCGCTTCATGCAACCATGCTGCGTCTTTATCACCCGATCTCCGGTATCGAAATGGAATGGCATGCGCCTATTCCACAAGATATGGTGGAGCTGATTGAGGTGATGCGCGCCGATTTCGAAGAGCATAAGGATGAAGTGGACTGGTTATGAGTAAGCTGATTGTCCCGCAGTGGCCGCTGCCAAAAGGTGTTGCGGCCTGTAGCTCTACCCGTATCGGCGGCGTGAGCTTGCCGCCTTACGACTCTCTCAACCTTGGCGCTCATTGTGGTGATAACCCGGATCACGTTGAGGAGAATCGCAAGCGACTTTTTGCTGCGGGCAATTTGCCTTCTAAACCGGTCTGGCTTGAGCAGGTACACGGCAAAGATGTGCTTAAGCTTACTGGTGAGCCTTATGCCTCAAAACGAGCAGATGCCTCTTATAGCAATACGCCCGGCACGGTTTGCGCAGTGATGACTGCCGATTGCCTCCCTGTGCTGTTTTGCAATCGTGCGGGAACGGAGGTCGCCGCCGCTCATGCTGGCTGGCGTGGACTGTGCGCAGGCGTGTTGGAAGAGACGGTTTCCTGTTTTGCTGATAATCCGGAAAATATTCTCGCCTGGTTAGGGCCGGCAATTGGGCCACGTGCGTTCGAAGTGGGGGCGGAGGTTCGCGAGGCGTTTATGGTAGTAGACGCCAAATCGAGTACAGCTTTCATTCAGCATGGTGATAAGTATCTGGCGGATATTTATCAGCTTGCCCGGCAGCGTCTGGCGAGCGTTGGTGTTGAACAAATTTTTGGCGGTGACCGTTGTACATATACGGAAAATGAGACTTTCTTCTCTTATCGTCGCGACAAGACCACCGGTCGTATGGCAAGTTTCATTTGGCTGATATAACCTAAAGAATCAAGACGATCCGGTACGCGTGATTTTCTTTTCACATTAATCTGGTCAATAACCTTGAATAATTGAGGGATGACCTCATTTAATCTCCAGTAGCAACTTTGATCCGTTATGGGAGGAGTTATGCGTCTGGATCGTCTTACTAATAAATTCCAGCTTGCTCTTGCCGATGCCCAATCACTTGCACTCGGGCACGACAACCAATTCATCGAACCACTTCATTTAATGAGCGCCCTGCTGAATCAGGAAGGGGGTTCGGTTAGTCCTTTATTAACATCCGCTGGCATAAATGCTGGCCAGTTGCGCACAGATATCAATCAGGCATTAAATCGTTTACCGCAGGTTGAAGGTACTGGTGGTGATGTCCAGCCATCACAGGATCTGGTGCGCGTTCTTAATCTTTGCGACAAGCTGGCGCAAAAACGTGGTGATAACTTTATCTCGTCAGAACTGTTCGTTCTGGCGGCACTTGAGTCTCGCGGCACGCTGGCCGACATCCTGAAAGCAGCAGGGGCGACCACCGCCAACATTACTCAAGCGATTGAACAAATGCGTGGAGGTGAAAGCGTGAACGATCAAGGTGCTGAAGACCAACGTCAGGCTTTGAAAAAATATACCATCGACCTTACCGAACGAGCCGAACAAGGCAAACTCGATCCGGTGATTGGTCGTGATGAAGAAATTCGCCGTACCATTCAGGTGCTGCAACGTCGTACTAAAAATAACCCGGTATTGATTGGTGAACCCGGCGTCGGTAAAACTGCCATCGTTGAAGGTCTGGCGCAGCGTATTATCAACGGCGAAGTGCCCGAAGGGTTGAAAGGCCGCCGCGTACTGGCGCTGGATATGGGCGCGCTGGTGGCTGGGGCGAAATATCGCGGTGAGTTTGAAGAACGTTTAAAAGGCGTACTTAACGATCTTGCTAAACAGGAAGGCAACGTCATCCTGTTTATCGACGAATTACATACCATGGTCGGCGCGGGTAAAGCCGATGGCGCAATGGACGCCGGAAACATGCTGAAACCTGCACTGGCGCGTGGTGAATTGCACTGCGTAGGTGCCACGACGCTTGACGAATATCGCCAGTACATCGAAAAAGATGCTGCGCTGGAACGTCGTTTCCAGAAAGTGTTTGTTGCCGAGCCTTCTGTTGAAGATACCATTGCGATTCTGCGTGGCCTGAAAGAACGTTACGAGCTGCACCACCATGTGCAAATTACTGACCCGGCAATTGTTGCAGCGGCGACGTTGTCTCATCGCTACATTGCTGACCGTCAGCTGCCAGATAAAGCCATCGACCTGATCGATGAGGCAGCATCCAGCATTCGTATGCAGATTGACTCAAAACCAGAAGAACTCGACCGACTCGATCGCCGTATCATCCAGCTCAAACTGGAACAACAGGCGTTAATGAAAGAGTCTGATGAAGCCAGTAAAAAACGCCTGGATATGCTCAACGAAGAACTGAGCGACAAAGAACGTCAGTACTCCGAGTTAGAAGAAGAGTGGAAAGCAGAGAAAGCCTCGCTTTCTGGTACGCAGACCATTAAAGCGGAACTGGAACAGGCGAAAATCGCTATTGAACAGGCTCGCCGTGTGGGTGACCTGGCGCGGATGTCTGAACTGCAATACGGCAAAATCCCGGAACTGGAAAAGCAACTGGAAGCCGCAACGCAGCTCGAAGGCAAAACTATGCGTCTGTTGCGTAATAAAGTGACCGATGCCGAAATTGCTGAAGTGCTGGCGCGTTGGACGGGAATTCCGGTTTCTCGCATGATGGAAAGCGAGCGCGAAAAACTGCTGCGTATGGAGCAAGAACTGCACCATCGCGTTATTGGTCAGAACGAAGCGGTTGATGCGGTATCTAACGCTATTCGTCGTAGCCGTGCGGGGCTGGCGGATCCAAATCGCCCGATTGGTTCATTCCTGTTCCTCGGCCCAACGGGTGTGGGGAAAACAGAGCTTTGTAAGGCGCTGGCGAACTTTATGTTTGATAGCGACGAGGCGATGGTCCGTATTGATATGTCCGAGTTTATGGAGAAACACTCGGTGTCTCGTCTGGTTGGTGCGCCTCCGGGATATGTTGGTTATGAAGAAGGTGGCTATCTGACCGAAGCGGTGCGTCGTCGTCCGTATTCCGTCATCCTGCTGGATGAAGTGGAAAAAGCGCATCCGGATGTCTTCAACATTCTGTTGCAGGTACTGGATGATGGGCGTCTGACTGACGGGCAGGGGAGAACGGTCGACTTCCGTAATACGGTCGTCATTATGACCTCTAACCTCGGTTCCGATCTGATTCAGGAACGTTTTGGTGAACTGGATTATGCGCACATGAAAGAGCTGGTGCTCGATGTGGTAAGCCATAACTTCCGTCCGGAATTCATTAACCGTATCGATGAAGTCGTCGTCTTCCATCCGCTGGGTGAACAACACATTGCGTCGATTGCGCAGATTCAGTTGAAACGTCTGTACAAACGTCTGGAAGAACGTGGTTATGAAATCCACATTTCTGACGAGGCGCTGAAACTGCTGAGCGAGAACGGTTACGATCCGGTCTATGGTGCACGTCCTCTGAAGCGTGCTATCCAGCAGCAGATCGAAAACCCGCTGGCACAGCAAATACTGTCTGGTGAATTGGTTCCGGGTAAAGTTATTCGCCTGGAAGTTAATGAAGACCGGATCGTCGCCGTCCAGTAATGATAAAACGAGCCTTCGGGGCTCGTTTTTGTCTATAAGTTAGACGGAAAAGACTATATTAAAGATGTTTTGCCTGAAAAATGAGCGAACAATAAAGTTTTTATATTTTTTGCTTGTCAGGCCGGAATAACTCCCTATAATGCGCCACCACTGACACGGAACAACGGCAAACACGCCGCCGGGTCAGCGGGGTTCTCCTGAGAATCTCAACAGAGGAAAGCAAAAATAAATGCTTGACTCTGTAGCGGGAAAGCGTATTATGCACACCCCGCGCCGCTGAGAAAAAGCGAAGTGGCACTGCTCTTTAACAATTTATCAGACAATCTGTGTGGGCACTCGAAGATACGGATTCTTAACGTCGCAAGACGAAAAAATGAATACCAAGTCTCTGAGTGAACACGTAATTCATTACGAAGTTTAATTCACGAGCATCAAACTTTTAAATTGAAGAGTTTGATCATGGCTCAGATTGAACGCTGGCGGCAGGCCTAACACATGCAAGTCGAACGGTAACAGGAAGCAGCTTGCTGCTTTGCTGACGAGTGGCGGACGG